>NZ_VXKO01000005.1:0-113779 GCF_008711475.1 Francisella sp. SYW-2
TGTGCCAATTGAATATTTCAGATAGACTTCCTCTTAGCTGATTAAAGTACTTTTTCATCTTTCGCAAATAATGAATATATAAGGCTTTAATCAGTCCTTTCAATATTTTTTATCGTGTACAGAGATATCATAATAAACTTCCTAGATATTTTACTCATTTTCAAATAAAATTAAGCAATTATATTTTCAATAAATTATTAACTGGAATTAATATCTAAATGAGCGAATATAACTTTACTCGGATTGAGCAACAAGCCCAAGAATATTGGCGTAAAAATGATTCATTTAAAGCTACAGAAGATAAGAATAAAGAAAAATTCTATTGTTTGTCAATGTTACCATATCCAAGTGGTACCCTTCATATGGGACATGTGCGTAATTATACAATTGGAGATGTAATTGCAAGATATCAAAAGATGCAAGGTAAGAATGTCCTTCACCCTATGGGCTGGGATGCATTTGGATTACCTGCAGAAAATGCTGCAATAAAACACAAAAAATCTCCTTATGAGTGGACAAAAAGCAATATTGCATATATGAGATCACAGCTAGATTCTCTTGGGTTTAGCTTTGATTGGTCTAGAGAAATAGCGACTTGTGATGAAGATTATTATAAATGGGAACAATGGTTCTTTATTCAACTATACAAAAAAGGCTTAGCATACCGTAAAAATTCAGTAGTTAATTGGGATCCTGTTGATCAAACAGTACTTGCAAATGAGCAAGTGGTTGATGGCAGAGGTTGGAGATCTGGAGCTTTGGTAGAGAAGAAAGAAATTCCGCAATGGTTCTTGAAAATCACAGATTATGCAGATGAACTTCTAAAAGATATTGACCAGTTAGATGGTTGGCCAGAAGCTGTGAAGACTATGCAGACTAACTGGATTGGCAAATCAAAAGGTCTGACTGTTAAGTTTAAAATTCAAAATTCTGATCAAGAAATTGAGGTATTTACAACTCGTCCAGATACTCTTATGGGAGTTAGCTATCTGGGTATAGCACCTGAGCATCCTCTTGCTCTTGAACAAGCAGAAACTAATGTTGAGTTAGCCTCTTTTATAGAGGAATGTAAGAAATTATCAACTATGGAAGCTGATTTGGCTACTCAAGAAAAGAAAGGTTTCAAAACATCTATAAAAGTAATCCACCCTATTTCTGGTGAAACTATAGATGTATGGGTAGCAAACTTTGTTCTTATGGGATATGGCTCTGGAGCTGTAATGTCAGTCCCAGCACATGATCAAAGAGATTGGGAATTTGCACAAAAATATAATATTGCTCTAAAACAAGTTATTAAGCCTAGTGATAATAAGTCAAAATTAGACTTAGATAAAGAAGCCTTTACAGAAAAAGGTATTTTGACTAACTCTGGAGAGTTTGATGGCTTGAATTTCAAAAAAGCATATCAAGCAATGAAAAAATACCTTTTTGATAACAATAAGGGCTATGAAACTACTAACTTTAGAATTCATGATTGGGGTATCTCACGTCAAAGATTCTGGGGATGTCCTATTCCTATGATACATTGTAATGACTGTGGTGTTGTTCCTGAAAAAGAAGAAAACTTACCAGTTAAATTACCAATAAATGTAACTCTTACAGAAGCTGGGTCTCCACTGAAGGATATACCTGAGTTTCTAGATGTCGCTTGTCCAAAATGTGGAAAACCTGCTAAAAGAGAGACCGATACGTTTGATACGTTCTTTGAATCATCTTGGTATTATGCACGATATACATGCCCTACTGCTAATGAAATGCTAAATGAAGAAGCTAATTATTGGTTGCCAGTTGATAAATATATTGGTGGTATTGAACATGCTATTATGCACCTGCTTTATGCAAGATTTTTCCATAAATTAATGCGTGATGAAGGTTTAATAACTTCTAATGAGCCATTTAAAAACCTATTAACACAAGGTATGGTGCTAAAAGATGGCGCTAAAATGTCTAAATCTAAAGGCAATACTGTTGATCCTCAAGAGCTTATTGATAAATATGGTGCTGATACTGTTAGGTTATTTAGTATGTTTGCAGCGCCTCCTGAGCAATCACTTGAATGGTCAGAAACTGGTGTTGATGGAGCTAATAAGTTCCTACGTAAAGTATATAATTATGCTTGTACAAATAAAGAGATATTAGCAAAAAATGTCACTATAGATACTGGAGCATTATCAAAAAATGATAAAAAAGCTCGTTATGAGATCTATGCTAATTTGAAACAAGCTATTTTTGATTTTGAAAAGAGTCAATTTAATACAGTTGTTTCAGCATGTATGAAAATCTTAAATACACTTAACAATTATGATAATTTATCTGATAGTGTTAAGTCAGAAGGCTTTAGTATTTTATTGAGGATATTATCACCTTTTACGCCACATATTTGTCATTATTTATGGCAAGAGATCGGTCTAGGAGATGATATTCTACATACTAAATTCCCAATAGTTGATGATAAAGCTCTTGAAAAAGATGAGTTTCTTTTAATTGTACAGATAAATGGTAAGGTTAAAGCAAAACTTGAATTAGATGCCTCATTAACAAAAGATCAAGTTGAACAAGAGGTATTAGATGATGAGCATATCAAAACTTTTATCGAAAATAAGCAAATAATAAAAGTTATATATGTGCCTCAGAAATTAATCAATATTGTAGTCAAATAGGTATATACAATGATAAAAAACTATACTAAGACCTTATATTTATTAATAATTGCTACATTGTTATCAGGTTGTGGATTCCACCTTCGTGGTGACCTTGCTGATGGTAATGCTGGGAATTTTAGTAGCCTTATTGATACTAAGTTCTATATTTATAATGCAAGTGGAGCACCTCCAAGTTTAATTACTGAGTTAAGACGTAGGCTTATTGGCTATGGAGCCACTGTTATAAAAAGTAAAAAACAAGAAAAAGATGCAGATTATATAATAAATATTCAAAGTGCTACCAAAAATACCCAAATGACCAGTGTTGTCGGTGGAGCATCAAATAATACTTTCCTTGCGATATATACGATAACATATAATGTTGTTAAACCTAAGGTCAAAACACCAGTTGTTCCTGATAGTACCGTTAATGCACAAATGTTCTGGCAATCAAACGCAAGTACCCAATTAGCTCAGAATAATGAATTAGAGAGGATCTGGAGTTATTTACAATCAGACCTTATGACAAGAATAGTCATTCAGATAGCAGAATTATTACCTAGTAAAGAGACAAAATAGAAAACTAAGGAAGTTTGATATAATGAATATTTTAAAGGAATATTATATAGAGTTGACAAACGATTCTACGTTAACGGTAGTCTTGACTTTTATAGTAATATTGTTAGCTGCTCTATTCTTCTCATGGCTCATAAATAAGATAATTAGCAAATATATATCAACCCTTGCTGAAAAGATTTTTTTTAAGGCTAACTCATCATTAGGCAAATCACTTATTAGAAACAAAATCTTTGATAAGTTGGCTCATATTGCTCCTGCTGTTTTTATATATATTGTAATTGGATTTATAAGTAGTAATGAGTATCCGTGGGTTACACAATTAGTTTCCTTTATCCAGTTAATAGCTGAGGTATACATTACAATATCAATAATTTCTTTTTTTATATCTTTGATTGATGCTATTTTTAGCTATTTTCAATCCCTTCATGAATTTAAATATTACTCTCTAAAAAGCTATGCACAAGTAGTAAAGATTTTATTATATTTAGTTGGAGTAATATTAGTAATATCTTTGTTACTAAATAAATCACCTATTGCATTCTTAACTGGCTTAGGCGCACTATCAGCAGTGTTGATGCTAGTTTTTAAAGATACAATTTTAGGCTTTGCTACTAATATTCAAGTAGCAGCTTTAGATATGGTTAGAGTTGGTGATTGGATAAGTATACAGTCATTAGGTGTAGAAGGAACTGTCCAAGAAATATCAATTAATACTGTAAAAATTAGAGGTTTTGATAAGACAATCTATAACATTCCTACTTACTCATTAATCACAAATAGCGTTAAAAATTGGCGTGGTATGTTTGAAATGGGTGGCAGACAGATCAAAAGATCTTTCAATATTGATGTTGATAGTATTAAGTTTTGTGATGTCGAAACTCTTGATAATTTAAGAAAACTAAATTATATGGATGATATTATAAACTCTTGTAATAAGGACGAATTGATTAATACAACATTGTTTAGAAAATACTTAGAACACTATCTTAAAGATCATCCAAAAATTCATACAGAGCCTGGTTGGTTATTTATTGTAAGAGAATTACAACCTACAGAAAAAGGTTTACCAATCCAACTGTATATGTATACAACAGATACAGTTTGGGCTAATTATGAAGCTATACAAGCTGGAATTTTTGATTATATTTATGCAAGTATGCATTTATTTGGTTTAAGGGCATTCCAGGATATTAGAGGTAGAATAGATAGTAAAACTAACACTTAGGTAATGTGACACCAACCTGGCCTTGGTATTTACCACCCTTGTCTGCATAAGAAGTTTCACACTCTTCGTCTGATTGGAAAAATAGCATCTGAGCTACACCTTCATTAGCATATATTTTAGCTGGTAATGGTGTTGTATTTGAGAATTCTAAAGTTACATAGCCCTCCCACTCTGGCTCAAGAGGAGTTACATTAACAATAATTCCACATCTAGCATATGTGGATTTACCTAAGCAGACTACTAGAGTATCTCTTGGGATTTTGAATTTCTCAACTGTACGAGCTAAGGCAAAAGAATTAGGAGGAATAATACAAACATCTCCTTTAAAATCTACAAAGTTTTTATCATCAAAGCTTTTGGGATCGACTATTGAAGAGTTTATATTTGTAAATATTTTAAACTCATCAGCACAACGTACATCATATCCATAACTTGAAGTTCCATAAGAAACGATTTTTTGGTTATTAGAAACTTTAATTTGTCCTGCCTCAAAAGGTTCTATCATATTATGCTCTTGAGACATTTTTTTGATCCATTTATCTGATTTTATAGTCATTACTATTATTTCTCTCTTAATTTTCTAATTTAACACCAATAGAATCTAAACTACTTGCTTTAGGTAGTTTTTCAATTTCATTCACAATATTTTCAGCAACTGTCATA
Organism: Francisella sp. SYW-2; assembly: GCF_008711475.1. Lineage (NCBI taxonomy): Bacteria > Pseudomonadati > Pseudomonadota > Gammaproteobacteria > Thiotrichales > Francisellaceae > Francisella > Francisella sp. SYW-2. The sequence goes on from NZ_VXKO01000005.1 coordinate 5,110, forward strand.
TAACTAGTATTGATAGCATCATCTTTATCTAAACTGACATATGGTTTTCCATTATCAGCATTTTCACGGATAGATTTATGTAGTGGTAAATTTCCTAAAAATTCAATGTTATTTTTACCACACAATAGATGAGCACCATCTTCACCAAAGATGTGATCATTATTACCACATTTCGGACAAATATAGTAACTCATATTCTCTATGACACCAAGAGTTTTTATATCAACTTTTTGGAACATTGCAAGTGCTCTTCTTGCATCAATCAGTGATAAGTCTTGTGGCGTCGTAACGATTACAGCTCCTGTTACAGGCATATTTTTAGAGATAGTAAGCTGAATATCTCCTGTTCCAGGTGGCAAGTCTAAAAATAAATAATCAAGATCTCCCCAGTCAGTATCATTCAAAAGTTGCATCAACGCTCTAGATACAATAGGACCACGCCAAATTACTGCTGATTCAGAGTCAATTAAATTTCCTATAGATATCATCTTAACTCCGTATTTTTCCAACGGAATAATCTTTTTCTTATCTGTTGTATTAGGGTTCTGTTTCAGATCAAATAATGTTGGTTGGCTAGGACCATAGATATCAGCATCTAATATACCAACACTAGCCCCCATCTTTGCGAAACTAACTGCAAGATTAGCTGTAACAGTTGATTTACCAACACCACCCTTACCAGATGCAACCAAGATTATATTTTTTATATTAGGCAAAAGCTTCTGTCCTTTTTGGACTTTCCTTTTAGCGACATTTTCAATTTTCATGATATTAAATTACTAGCGTTTTCGCTATCATAGATACAATTTGACTGTAATTATACTTAATTAAATATGCTTAAAAAAGATGATTTTAAAACGATTTTGCTAACAAGCATTGGTGGAATGTTAGAATTTTATGACTTTGTCATATTCGGTATGTTTGCAATCGTCTTAGGCAAGACATTTTTTCCACCAGAAGGATCTGCTGCATTACAAGCGCTCTCTGCATTTACGGTTTTTGCAGTAGGTTATTTTGCTAGACCATTTGGTGGAATATTATTTGGACATATTGGCGATAGATACGGACGTAAAAAATCATTTATTCTTACAATACTATTTATGGGTCTTGCATCTTTTTTGATAGCACTACTACCTTCATATCAGAATGCAGGTATATTGGCCACATTACTATTTGTAGTACTACGAATTATCCAAGGAGCAGCAATTGGTGGCGAAATCCCAAGTGCTGTAGTTTTTGTAAAGGAATCTTTAGTTAAAAATGGCGGTCTTGCTTGCGGAATTATTTTTTGCTTTATCAACTTTGGTATTTTCTTTGCAGAGATTACAAAGATTATAACAACTCATTTTCTTACTGATGATTATGCTTGGCGCGTAGCTTTTATGTTTGGTGGTCTTGCTGCTATTATTAGTTATTTTTTTAGAAAAGAGATACATGAAACCAACACTTTTTTAAATAAGAAAGATCATCACAAAGTTCCATTAATTGATTTATTTAAAACAGAAAAGCTCGCAATCGTAAGAGCAACAGCTGCAGTCTCAATATTTGCTATGGTAGTTGGGTTTTTCTCATTATATTTACCAACTTACTTTCAGCTAAATCATATAGAAAATGGACCTAGTTTAATACTTATTAATCTTTTTGTTTTTTCAGTAGTTTCTATACCTGCAGGATATCTTGCTGATAAATTTACACCTTTACGTATACTTTTGATTGGTGCTTTAGGCTTAATGATATTTGGAAGCTTTTTCTACTATAGTGTTATAACTAATTCAAAATATCTTTTAGGAATAATGCTTATTAACAATATCTTTATGGGACTTGTTGTTGGAGTAGCATCTAATTATGCGAGCACCCTATTTACGCCAGGAGTACGAGCTAGTGGATTAGGTTTTAGTTATAATATTAGTTTTGCAGTGTTTAATGGTGCTTTTTTAGCTCTAGCGAGCTTAGGGATCGCTAAGGGATATATATTAACGCCTCTATATCTAATATTAACCGTAGTTATCATTTCCATTATAATTTTACTTGTCACTAAAAGATTTGGTCAACATAACATAGCTATATAGATTGCTATCATTATGATAAAATTTTTCTTATATTTCTTTTATTTAGTTTTACCATGGAAAACTTCCTAAACAGTCTAGTATATATTTTAGAAGCAAATACAATTTTGTTTATATGTCAAGCTTTTACCATTTTTGTAGTCTTAAAACTAATTGTTGACAAAAAATCACCATCAAATATATTAGCTTGGCTATTAGCTATACTTTTTATTCCTTACGTTGCGATCCCATTCTTTTTTATTTTTCAGCGTAAGGATAAGCGTAAATTTTGGCAAAAAAATGCTATGAGTATGGATGATACCGAATCATTTGATAAATCATGTATATATCAAAATAGTTGTCAGGACTTACCTGTTAGTGTTATTAGAACATTCTCAAATCTTGAGTTGCCTACTCTAACTATGAAAAACTCGTTTGATATTTATACTGATGGAACAAAGTCATTTGAAGTATTTATAGAGGCTATAAAATCAGCCAAACATAGTATTTATATTCAAACATATATTATCAAAAATGATACAACATCAAAGCTTGTAATAAGAGCATTAGAACAAAAAGCTGCTGAGGGTTTAGATATTAAAATATTAATAGATTCATTAGGATCATTTTATGTTTATCGTCATAACAAAAGAATATTTAAGAATCTAAGAAAGCTAGGCGCTAAAGTAGTATTTTTTATGCCTATAATATCTAATCCTTTGCGTAATTATATAAATTATCGTAAAATATTTATTTTTGATAATAACACAGCTTTTAGTGGTGGAATAAATATAGGTGATGAATATATGTCACCGACTAAGCATAATGGAATGTGGAGTGATTTATTGTTCAAAATTGAAGGAGAATCTGTAGTCCACTTTCTGAAAGTTTTTTGTTCAGACTGGCACTTTGCAACATCAGAAGAACTAAACTTCAAAATTGAAAGTCAAATCACAACTGAGTGTTTCGCTCAGGTAATACCTTCTGGTCCAGATATGCATAAAAATCAGCTTTATGCTGGATTAATTACTGCCATAAACTCTGCTCAACATCGGTTATGGATTATAACACCATACCTAATCCCATCACTTGATTTACTACAATCAATACTATTAGCAAAATGTCGTGGAATAGATGTAAAAGTAATCACACCTAAAAACTCTGACCATAAAATAATTAATCGAGCTAGATCTAGTTATATTAGAGATTTACTCGAATGTAACATAGACGTATATTTTACTGAAAACATGCTACATGCAAAGGCTGTACTTGTTGACTCTAACATAGCTATCTTAGGTTCAGTAAATTTAGATAATCGTAGTCTATTTTTGAACTATGAAATAGCAACTTTTATATACTCACCTAAACAAGTTAAGAAATTATATACATGGGCAGAAATTGTAATAGAAGGCTCAACACAGGATGCATCTCACCTACCAACGAAACGCACAAGTTTAATCGTTGAAAGTATAATGAAGATATTGACACCATTAATGTAAGCTACCCAGAAAATCAGGGCTGTGTTACAATCTAGCTTAATAATTTGTTATCACCATATAAATAAATGGAAAATTTCTTACTACATTTACTATACATCCTTGAAGCAAACATTATTTTATTTGTATGTCAGGCATTTACAATATTAATTGTTCTAAAATTAATAGTCGATAAGAAGTCTGCTTCTAATATAATAGCATGGTTATTAGCTATACTTTTTATTCCGTATGTAGCTATACCTTTTTTCTTTATATTCCAACGCAAAGATAAGCGTAGCTTTTGGCAAAAGGAAAATATGGATATTAGCGAATCAAGCTTACAATCATTTTGTATTAATGATAGTGATAGTTGCAAAAATTTGCCGATAGAAACAATAAATGTTTTTACAAATATGGATCTACCAACCTTAACAAGTAAAAACTCTTTTGAGATGTATACTAATGGGGTTAAGTCATTCGAAGCTTTTATGGAAGCGATTAAAGCTGCTAAGAAAAATATCTACATTCAAACGTATGTATTTAAAAATGACACAACATCTAAACTTGTAATCAGTGCCCTAGAAAAAAAAGCTGCTGAAGGTGTTGAAGTTAAAATGATGATAGATTCTTTAGGATCATTCTATATATATCGCCATAATAGAAAAATATTTAAAAACTTACGTAAATTAGGTGCTCAAGTTGTATTTTTTATGCCGGTAATATCAAATCCATTACGTAACTATATTAACTATAGAAATCATCGTAAAATATATATTTTTGATAATCAAACTGTATTTAGTGGCGGTATGAATATAGGTGATGAATATATGTCGCCAATTGAGCATGAAGGAATGTGGGATGATATTTTATTTAAAATCCAAGGAGATTCATTAGCATATTTTCTTAAAGTTTTTTGCTCAGACTGGCACTTTGCTACAAGTGAAGAGCTTGAATTTAAAATTGAAAACACTATTTCTCAGGAAGGTTTTGTTCAAGTAATACCTTCAGGACCAGACTTACAGGAAGATCAACTATATTCTGGTCTTATTACAGCTATTAATTCAGCCAAAGAAAAGCTCTGGATAATAACTCCATATCTAATACCATCTGCTGAACTATATCACTCAATTATACTAGCAAAAAAGAAAGGCATAGATGTCAAAATTATTACACCTAAAAAATCTAATCATCAATTAGCTGATCGTGCTAGAGCTAGTTATATAAGAGATTTTTTAGCAAATGATATTGATGTTCATTTTACAAAGAATATGATCCATGCAAAAGCCGTGTTAATAGATAATAATATCGCTATGCTTGGTTCTGTTAATTTAGATAATCGTAGCTTATTTTTGAATTATGAAATTGCTACTTTTTTGTATAGTAAGAACGATGTCGAAAAAATATATCAGTGGGCTGACAAAATATTAGCTGACTCTACTCAAAGCACACAGCATATGACTACAAGCAGAGGTAGTCTGATTGCAGAAAGTATTCTTAAAATACTTACTCCGTTAATGTAACCGTAGATCATAACACTTATTTGCTATCTTTTAAATAGACTTTCGTTGATATTTTTTTATTTGATAAAAGCTGGTTAATCTCTTGAATTTGTAAATTATTATGTCCTTGTTTTTGATTTATTTTAGTTAAACCAAGGAGATATACTATTATGCAAAAACTTAAAGCCACATCGAAAGCATTGTTAATACTAGGACTAGGTACAACAGTATTGACATCATGTTCAAATGATGATGACAAAAGCAATGTTGATCCATTAGAACTCTATAACAAAGTAACTCAGCTTGAAGCTGCTTTTGATGAACAATATGATGATACTTTTAAACTACCAGAAAATGCTAAACAATGTACTAAAAATATTACCAAAAACTCAGATGTATTTAAGTATATGGATAGCAAAACAGGTTATGATTATATAGATAACTCTCAGTATGCCCAAACCGCAAAAAAATTAGTAGATAGTTTAAATAATCTAATGTACGAATTTAAAGATATTGGCTTTATTAAAGCTATAGAGAAAAGTGGTAAACACCCTGCTATTATGTTCGATATTGATAATACTCTTGAATTAACGTCTTTTAATGATGATTACGATAGCAAAGGTACCAAACCAACTCCATATATTACTGACTTTGTAAAAAAACAATGTTTTAAAAATGGGGTTGATTGCTATTTTATAACTGCTAGATATTGTAATACTGCCTCAGCAACTACTACTGCAAAATGGCTAAAAAATAATCTCAATCTTACAGATGATCAGATTGATAAATATGTATTTTTGTCAGGTTCAATTGAAAATAGCCTTTGTGCGTCTGGTGCAAATGATAAAGTCGCTTATAAAGATTCATTTAGACAAGCCCTATCAGAACAAAGAAATGTATATTGGTTGATGTCTATTGGTGATCAAATGACTGATTGGTACGGCTCTCATAGTGGTTTAAAAGTCAAATTCCCAAATCAACTATTCCAAAGTAATATAGTACCTAATAACTATGATAACCCTAGCAACTGTATGTTGATGACTGTTACTGCTCCTACTCAAAGTTGCTATGATAGAATTAAATCAGGAATATTAGAGCATGGTACAATTAATTATTGTAAAAATTTCAAAAATAATAAATATTATAGCGGTAATTAGAGTCTAAATTATTGTTAATTTCTAAGTCCAAATAGCGACTATTGCCATAATTGCAAAGCCAATAATTACAAAACTATATTGCTTTGTGTTACAACAGTCTTTAACAAGTACAGATCTATCTAAACCATGTAAAGTTCCCATATATATAAAAGTACCTGCTGCTATAGCAGTAAATGTAGGCTCAACAAATGGATTTGAAACGTAGTTATGTGCAGCTTGTCCAAATAATATTCCTAATGGTGTCATAAAAACAAATATTATAAATAGGATTATCCTTGCTAAAAATCTTAGGCTTGTCTTATTAATACTTATAGCTAAAGCAAAACTTGCTGCCCATTTATGAGTAATAATTGCTAGAAATATTACTAATGCGACACTTAACTGTTCTGATAAACCTAATGCTGCACCTTCAAAGAAACTATGAATAGATAACATTATTGTTGCCATTATAGCCATAAAAGATAGATTGCCTTTATTGCTCTTTGATAGTGCTCCACCTATATGTTCTAACAACAAAAAGAGTAAAATAGTTATCCCTGCTATCAAAAATGGAAATGGGTAGTCTATATTTAGTTCTGAAAAATCCCCAGCTGAATCACTTAGCATATGAATTAGACCAGCACCTAAAAATACACCACTTGCCAAAGCATCACCTATTGGGAAGTGAAATCCCTCAGGATTATTTGCTTTCTTTACAAAAGGAAATATACCAGAAATTGCCGTTACAAATAAAATCACAAGCAGAATTGTTAATTGAAAGTTACTCATTTTTAAGCCTCTTCATCATCTGATTCAAACCAAGCAGGAAATGGATCTGCTAAATCGGTATATTTTTCTGGATTATCCCAGTAGTCATTTATTAAGCAATCATCTAGAGCCGCTTTTATTTGCTCATCTTTCATCTCATCTTTTAGACCAATAAATACTATCTCTTGTCTTCTATCACCACTGATATCATTCCATCTATCTTTTAGCATCTGTTGAAACTCTGGGGTATTTGGCCATTGCTCTTTATCCATACTAGCCCACCACATGCCCATACCTTGATGCCTTACTAAAGCACCAGCTTGAGAAACTTCACCAACATAATCTGGTCTTGTAGCTAGCCAAAAGAATCCCTTTGCTCTAACTATGCCTGGCCACTCTACATTGTCAAAAAAGTTTTTTATCTTAACCGGATCAAAAGGGTTTATTGAATGATAAACAAATGATCTAATACCATACTCTTCTGTTTCTGGTACATGTTCTTTGAAGTTATAAAGTTCTTTGCTCCACAATGGATGATTTTCAGCTTCTTCTAGATCAAATTTATTAGTGTTTACAACCTTATTAATATCAACTTTTGAGAAGTCAGTTTCTATAATCTCAGCATCAACATTTAGTCCTTTAATTATAGATTTGATAGTATCTTTGTCTTTAGCTGAACAATTATCAACTTTGTTTAAAATGATTACATTTGCAAATTCTATTTGCTCAACCATAAGGTCAACTATTGCTCGGTCATCTTCTTCCCCTAAGCTTTCATCAGTATTTTTTAGATACTCTGAAGAGCTATAGTGATTCATAAAATTAACACTATCAACTACTGTAACCATCGTATCTATATAAGCAACATCGGCTAGACTCTTACCCTCTTCATCTCTAAACTCAAAAGTTGTCGCAACAGGTAGTGGTTCTGAGATACCAGTACTTTCAATAATTAAATAATCATATTTTTGTGATTTTGCTAACTGCTCTACTTCTATTAGCAAATCTTCACGCAGAGTACAGCAAATACAGCCATTACTAAGCTCAACCATCTTTGCTTCAGTTTTTGAAATATGTGAATCATGATTTTTGATTAGCTCAGCATCTATATTTATTTCATTCATGTCATTAACAATCATAGCAATTTTTAAACCATTACTATTATTGAGAATATTACTTAATAAAGTAGTCTTACCAGCCCCTAGAAAGCCAGATAAAACAGTAACAGGTAATTTTTTCATATAGAGTTTTCTTGTAGTTAAAGTTTGATTGATATAATACATAACTACACAATATGTTACAATATAACAGTTTATTAAATAATAAGAAATGAGTTATACTTTGTCGAGTAAATTAAATAAAATTTGACTTCTATTAATGAGTAAAAGTATACAAATAGCTAAAAATTTCTGTGAAAAGAATAAATACAGATTTACTAAACCTCGAGAACAAGTGCTCCAAACTATTTATAATCAAAACACTCCGCTAAGTGCTTATGATATTTTAGAGATTCTTTCAGCAAAAAAACAAACAAATCCCCCTACTGTATATAGAGCAATAGATTTTTGGTTAAAACATGGTTTTATCCATAGGATAGAAAGTCAAAATTGTTATGTAAAATGTAAAGAAAATCACAAGCATCAAGGTTTTGAAGTATTTGTCTGCCAAAATTGTGGTTTTGTTGATGAATCACATTTTTGTAATCTAGACATATTTAAAGAGTTTCAAAAACTTACCCCTTATCAAGTTGATAGTTGGAATCTTGAGTTAAGAGGATTATGCGATAAATGTCTCAATAAAGGTTAGTGTAATATTAGTTTTATAGCACTAAATTAATTATAATTTCAACTTGCTCCAAGATTATTGATACATCTAAAATTTTAACAATAAAAAGGAATTATCATGAAATTTCTACATTATAAGTATAATAATGATATTTATCCATGTATCTTATCAAAAGACATTTTATACAATATTAAAGATTTCGTATCAGATATTTCACCACAAAATATTGTCAAACTTACCTCTATAATAAGCAATATTGATATAACTACTTTACCTGTATTAACAAAAAATATAAACGAAAATAATATAACTAACTGCATTAATAACCCTGGAAAAATAGTCGCTATAGGAATGAATTATTTAGATCATTTAGAGCGAGTCAATTTTCTTGGTGGACCTAAAATTAAACCAACTAATTTTATTTACAAGAAAACGATGTCCTTGAATTAGAAATAGAGGGTTTGGGAATACAAAAGAATTTAATTTTGAAAGGCTGAAATATATTAGACATAAATAACATAACTAATAGACAAATAATTTTGTGAGCTTTTATAGTCAGTACTTTTAGTTGTAATACTTGTATAATCTAAGCCAAGCCAAGAGCTATACAATATGTTATAACGAAATCCACCACCATATTGAAGAGCATTATTATTTGTACTCTGATAAAGTTGAGAATAGTCTAAATAAGTTATAAGACTTTTCTCAAATAAGTTCCAGGTATAACTTCCTTGTATTGACCATGACCCAACCATATCACCAGAGTTTAAAAAGTTATCATAAATATATTGAGAATCTGGTCTAATTGATCCAAAGAAAGGAACTCCTGAGATCTTATTTGAACTAATTGCTGAAGAGTAGTTAACACCACTAACACCTTTATCTGTAACAGCTCCTTCAAGAAAAAAGTTAAAATCAGATATAGCCGCAACATAATGAGCATCAAATATCCCAACCCTACCATTAGTAGTTGAATTAAACCCTGAAGAGTTTGTATATGATATACCAAAGTATTGATAATCTCCTTCGGTAGACATTTTATATGTATATTTAGCATTTAATGTATAACCTATTCCCCCCTTACTATCAGCATTTGTAGTTCCAAAATAGCCTTTTGTATTTGAATTAAGTATAACTGCATTTAAGAGAATACTATCTGTAGCATACGATAAGTTCGCATTTCCACCTGATTGCATGAAATACAATCGAGTAAGAGTAGATACGAAGTTTGATACAATATCAAAATTACCAAACATAACTACATCATTTGCTATATAGCCAAAAACATTACTTTCAGATAAGTCTCCTACTGTTACATACCATGAATATGGGATTACATGTGTTCCTGCTCCATCGTTATATACAGTTAAGCTACCAAATGCACTAACCCACTTAGATAATGTAGAAGCAACATACCCATCTATAAAATATGAAAAGTCTTTTGTTGTACCTTGATTATGTATTGCATGAAGCCTATTCCAATCTATAAATGCTGCTTTACCACCAGTATAAATATACCCATCCTCAAGTAACCCGTCTTTTCTAGATTGCATCATAAATAAGGGATGTCCAGTACGTTTAAGTGGGTTTAACATTGCATGAGAAAATACTTCATTAACCCTAAATCCATTAAAAGATTCATATTTAAGATAAGATATATTTAATTGACTATTTATTAGATCATCATAGGTATAAGTTTCGATCTGATTGAGTTTGTTTTTATTTAATGATTCTCCATACTGCATCGTGACATTATCTACAGTTTCTATCAAATCTGAAGAATAATTCTTTTGTTGTGTGTTTATTGAGTCGTCAGAATATCCTTTTATAACAAAAATAACAGATAAAATAGAAACAGCGACTTTATGCATTAGACAATCCTATTTCTGAGATAGTTATGTCAACTATTAACTAACCATTATAATCAAGATAATAATCAAAAATGCAAAGTATATAATATTTTGTATGGCAGGTGCTATTTTAGCCGATAACCTAGTTCCAATTGGTGCTCCAATTAAGGATCCGCAGATAATACCTATAGCCGCAGGTAAATATACATATCCAAGACAAAAATGAGGTAATGATATCTCTGAAAAACCTGTAACAATATACGTTAAAGCACCCAGTAGTGCAATAAATGGAGTAACAGCAGCAGCTATTGCTGCAGCTTGTCCCATTGTGAAATTTTTATGTTTTAAAAATGGGACAATCATTACACTAGAACCAATTCCAAGAAGTACAGCTATAGCACCAGTAAAACTTCCATATATAATAGATAATATATTATTTGGTTCTATTCTTTGACTAGCTCTACCGTCCTTTTTCTTTTTAGAAAATGATTTAGCCGCCCATTTAATAACAGTATAAATCAAGAATATAATAAAAAATATTTTTAATATCTTACTCGATAAGAAACTCGCAAGTATCGCACCTAAAATAGCGCCAATTATTACCCCAATTTTTATAGGGATAGCTACCTTCCATATTATATTTTTAGCTTTGTGGTGAGAATACGTTGTAATAGTAGATGTAAATATCATTACGAAAAGAGATGTAGCAACTGCTATATGCATAGCATTAGCACTAAAACTTGGCTCATATACTGATACAAATACCATCATAAGTGGCACTACAGTTAACCCTCCACCAAGCCCAAAAAGCCCTGAAAGAATACCAACTATAATACCAGTAATTATAAAACAAACAGCTAGAAATAACATTTACTCATCCTTTAGAGTATGCCTATGTTATTTCATTCTAACATAGAATTAAACTCTTTGTTCTGCGCCAAACTTATTTATTAAAATAGATAAAGCAGAATCTACAGCTTGATTTATAATTATATCATCTAAAGTTTTATCATTATCTTGGAAAAGCACACTTAAAGCTATGCTCTTTCTTGCATTTTCTTCAGACTCATAGATATCAAAAATATTTACATCTTTTAGTATACTTATATTAAGGTCATTTATAGCTTTGATAATATCTCCAGCAAGTACAGATTTATCAACTAAGAATGATATATCTCTTGATACAGACGGATATTTAGAAATTTTCTCAAAACTAGGTATTTTTTTGTTAGTTAAAACATCTAAGTCTAACTCAAATACTACTGGTGCTTTGGCTTTGATTTGGAATGTTTTTAAAACAGATGGATGAATCACACCAATTACACCAATCTTTTCACCATTTGCTAGTATATAAGCTGACTGACCTGGATGAAGCCAATTAACATCATCACAAACTTCAAAACTTAGATTTATAACATCAGCACAAAGTCCTTCGATATCTGCTTTAACATCAAAGAAATCAACTTTTTTAGTATTTGACCAATTAGGGTTTAAAAGATCTCCATAAGCTAGACCTGCAATTCTATCAAACTGAACTCGTTGGTTATTCTCTAACTTAAAACAAGCACCCTTCTCAAAAATTCTAATTCTATTTTGCTGACGGGCAGTATTAGTTTTAAAAGAGTTAATTAATCCCGGTATCAAAGATTGTCTCATTATAGATAAATCTTGCGATATTGGATTTTGAATAGCTATACCCTTTTCTTCAAAGAAAAACTCATCAAACTTAGGATCTATAAAGCTATAATTAATAGCTTCATGATAACCTCTATCAACTAGTCTAGCATTTAAAGTATCTATAGGTTGCTTTGTTTCTGATATATTAATTTTAGAAGCTTGATACTTAGGCATAGTTTCAGGCAGATTTGAATAGCCATATACACGAGCAACTTCTTCAATTAAATCTTCTGGAATTTCCATATCAAAACGATATGATGGTGAGATCACCTCTAGGCAGCACTCTTCAATTTTTGTAACTTGCATGTGTAAGTTTGTAAGAACTTCAGCTACATACTCAATAGTAAACTGTGTGCCTAAAACTCTATTGAGTTTATTGATACATAGATTGATAGGTGTAATTTTTTCTACATATTCAGAATCTTCTACACCAGATATAGGCGCTACTTCACCACCAGCAATTTCTACTATTAAATTAATAGCTAACTGCATCGCATCCTGTGGTAGCTTAGTATCCACACCTCTTTCAAATCTATGTGAAGAATCAGTATGTAAGTTATATTTACGCGCTTTACCCGCAATCTTTTCTGGTACAAAATGAGCACTTTCTAAGAAAATGTTAGTAGTAGCATCTGTAATTGATGAATCTAAACCACCCATCACACCAGCTATTGCAAGAGCTTTTTTATCATCTGCGATTACTAGAGTATCTGATTGTAATTTAACTTGTGTTTCATCTAACAGAGTTAGCTTCTCATTATCATTTGCATAACGAACATTAATACCACCTTCTAGTTTATCCAAATCAAAAGCATGCATCGGCTGACCAGTTAGTAACATCACATAATTTGTCACATCAACAAAAAATGAAATATTACCCACACCACTTCTTCTTAGCTTTTCAACCATCCATAATGGCGTTTGGGCCTTATTATTTACATTTTTGATAATACAACCCAAATAAGACTTACAAGCATCATCAGCTAATATTTGCACATCTTTTGTATCTTCTAAAGATACTTCGGTAGCTTTGATCTCAATATCTTTAAGTTGTGTTTTTGTAAGAGCTGATACTTCGCGAGCAATACCATAGACACTTAGGCAGTCTGCTCTATTTGGGGTTAAATCAACTTCGATAATATTATCATCTAAATTTAGATACTCATTCATATCTTTGCCTACTGGAGCATCTGCTGGTAGATCCATCAAACCATCAGCCTTCTCAGCTAGACCAAGCTCTTCTTCTGAGCACATCATCCCAAAAGATTCTTGCCCACGAAGTTTTGATTTCTTGATTTTAAAATTACCAGGTAAAACTGCACCAATTTTTGCAACTGGAGCTTTCATACCCTCATAGATATTTTTAGCGCCACAAACTATAGTTAGTAGTTCTTCTTCTGCTACATCTACACTACATATATTTAGTTTATCAGCATCTGGATGTTTGTTGATAGTTTTGATTTGCCCTACTACGACACCTGTTACTTTTTCAGCAACTACTGGCTCAATCGCATCAACTTCTAAACCAGCTAAAGTTAAAGTATCTGCTAGATTTTGGCTATCTTGAGTATCATCTAAATATTCATTTAACCAATTATGTGAAAATTTCATTTATAAACCTCAATAATAAAAATTAAAACTGTTTCAAAAATCTTAGATCATTTTCAAAGAACATTCTCAAATCATCAATACCATATCTAAGCATAGCTAATCTCTCGACACCCATACCAAAAGCAAAACCTTGATATTTCTCAGTATCAACATTGCCAGCTTTTAGGACTTTTGGATGCACCATGCCACAACCTAGCACCTCCAACCAACCAGTATGCTTACATACTCTACAACCTTTACCATCACACATTACACACTCCATATCTGCCTCTGCTGATGGCTCTGTGAATGGAAAATATGAGGGTCTAAATCTTACTTTTAAATCTTTTTCAAAGAATGAATTTAAAAACGCATGTAAAAGCCCTTTTAAATCAGCAAAAGAAACATCTGTATCAACCAATAAGCCTTCTACTTGATGAAACATTGGAGTATGAGTAATATCAGAATCACAACGATATACTCTACCCGGAGCTATAATCCTAATAGGTGGTTCTTGCTTTTCCATGGTGCGAATCTGAACACCTGATGTATGAGTTCTAAGTACATGAGTATCATCAATATAAAAAGTATCATGCATAGCTCGAGCTGGATGATGTGATGGTATGTTTAGAGTCTCAAAATTATAATAGTCACTCTCAATCTCAGGACCAACCTCCACTGCAAAACCATTTTGCTTAAAAAAAGCTTCAATACGATTAAGTGTTTTTGTTACAGGATGTAGTGAACCTTGATTTTGTCCTACTCCTTTTAATGTAACATCAATTTTTTCACTTGCTAATTTTTCATTTAATTCTGCTTCTTCAAATTTTGCTAGTTTTTCATTAATAGCATTTTGTAATGCTTGCTTTGCAATATTTACTGCTTGACCAAGCTTTGGTTTTTCTTCATTTGGCAATGTAGCTATCAGCTTCATCATACCAGTTAACTCACCCTTTTTACCAAGATACTTTACTCGAATATCATCTAGAGACTTTTTATCACTGACAAGATTTAACTCTTCAAGAGCCTGATCTCTCATTTGATCAACTATTTGCATACTAATCCTTTATTTAAAAACTTGCAGATATTATAGACAAAAAAGATTTTTATTAAAATGTGGTAAGACAAACAATTTAAGAGTTTTAGTTAGTTTTTTTATTTAAGCCATATTTACTAATTATAAAAGCACCGACAACACTTATTATTCCACCAATTATTGATATATATGCTTCTGTCTCTCCTAAAAAGATCCAACCTAAGAATAAAGAAATAATAGGCATAAAATATAACGAGCTAATAGCAACTGTTGCAGGAATATTTCTAAAAGCATATCCCCAAAATAAATAACCTAATGCTCCAGGAAATACTCCTATATAGATAACAACAAAGATACTTGTAAAATTTGCAGTAGATAATTCTGTATAAGCCTCATTAGAGTATATCATTAACATAATCGTGCCAAACCAAATACAATAAGTAATAGCTTCAATTGGGTGAAATTTTATAAATAAACTTTTCTGGAAAACCGAATAAATAGCACCTGAAAAACAGGCTCCATAAACTAAGCAAATACCAATAAATTCAAATGAGGTATCATTCTTTGAACAAAAAATTACTGCGGCACCTATGATAGCTAAAATAAATCCAAAAATACCATATTTATTAATTTTTTCACCCCAGAATATAAATGCAAATACAGCTACAATTATGGGAGCTTGTGCTATGATAAAATTAGCACTAGATGCCGTAACTCTAGATTCTCCAGAATTTAACAGTACGTTATATGCAAAAAAACCAAAGAAGCCTAAAATAGCAAATCTCAACAAATCCTTAAAACTAGGCCTAGCTTTATCTTTTTGTCTAAAAAATATTATAAGCATAACAATACTAGCTATAGCATATCTGGCTAATGATAAGCCTCCAGCACTAAATCCATTTAACATCAAATAACGGATTCCAATAAAAGCTGTTGACCACATTGTTATAGTGAGTAGTAACAATATTAATGCCTTTTTAGCAGAAAGTTGATTATGCATCATTATTAATTGGTTGATATTATTTAATCTTGAATCATTTTATTAAGTTTTTTGCCAATTACAAAAGCAATTATTGCAAAAACTATCGCGACTAAGGAAACATAACCGAATAACTCTTGATATTTATGGAAACTACTTATAGTCATCTGAGTATCAAAACCTTTTGACTCATCATACTGTATACCACTTGTAACTGCTTGAGCAATTGTTGTACCAATCTTAATACCAATAGCTGATGTTATAAACCATGTTCCCATAGCAAAGCCTGTGATTCTCTGTGGTAGAAGCTTAGCCATTAAAGACAATCCTAGGGCTGAAATCAATAACTCACCAGCTGAGAAAAACACTGTTATAGCTAAAACTTCCCAAAGTATACTGACTTTAGATGTGGGATCGTTGATTATACATGCTAAAAACATACTGCCATATGCTAAACCACAGAATAAGATTCCTAAGGCAAATTTAAATGGTAAGCTAAAATCTTTTGCTCCTAGCTTTGTATATATAAAAGCTAATATAGGTGATAATATAATCACACCAGCAGTATTCAAAACTCCAGGTATACTCTGAGGATTGACACTATAACCAAATAAATCCAAATTAACATGATGCACGTTAAACAGGAAAAATGACGTTGATTTTTGCTGATATATTATAAAAAATAATACTGCATACACTAATAAAACAATCGCCGCGACTATCTTTTTTCTTGAACTAGGATCTTTTTCAACATAAATTTGAAAAGCAAAGACTCCAAAAATGAGTCCCGCACCAAACCATAATATGTAGTTTATAGTATCATTGGCTTGTAATATTATGCTAAGTCCCATTATAGCGATAATGAATATCAAAACTATAAGAATAGTTTTTAGATATCCCATGTTTTTAAAATCTACTTCATTACCAATATTTTTGATACTAGAGTAGCTCAATATACTATTCAATATACCTATCGCAAAACCTACAGAACACACACCATATGCAACAGTATAACCATATTTAGTTGCTAAAACTGGTATCAAAAGAGACGCGGATAATGATCCTAAATTTATCGACATATAAAAATATGTATAAACAGAATCTAATTTTAGTTTATCGGTATATATTCTAGATATTAAGTTTGTAGGTGCAGGTTTAAACAATGAAGACCCAACAATAATACAAGCCAAACTTATATAAACATAATTATCTATACTCACAAAATAAGGACTTAACGCTAAGCTAAAATATCCAATCAGAAGAAAAAAACCTCCTAAAAACATGGTTCTTTTTATGCCAAAAATTTTATCTGCGACATATCCACCAATAGCATTAAAAACATATGTTAATGAAGCAAAGCCCCCAAATAGAAGTACAGCTTGTTTTTCTGTAAAATCAAAACCATACTGGCTCATAAAAAACAAAATAGCAGTATAGCTAAACCCGTAGTAACCAAATCTTTCAAAAAATTCGAAAAAACATAACAAAAAAAATGAATTTTGTTTTCTAATATTCATCAACTTTATATCCAAGATAATTTTATTTAGAATTCGATTATAGCTACTATTAACTTATATTATAAGAAAAAATATTTGAAAAATAGCACTAATAATATTTGTTTGTATGATGATAGTTAATCAAAAAAACATACCAAATATTAAATTTATATTTCAAATCAGCTCTAAATTACTTATATTTGAAGTTATAACTATCTTAGATACAAGAATGATGTCAAATACTAAAGAAGTGAAATTTAAGAACATGGTTGCCTACGGGTCAGGAGATTTTTTTGGCGGTGGTGCCTTTACTATTCTTGGATTATGGCTGATGTATTTTTATACAAATATTGCTGGACTATCTGCAGCAGAAGCAGGATTAATAGTAGCAATTGGTCGAGGTCTCGATGTGTTTGCAGATCCAATTATGGGATATATTTCAGATAATTGGCGAGGTCCATTAGGCAGAAGAAGGTTTTTCTTTGTAATAGGCGCTCCTTTAGTTTCAGTATTTGCTCTACTTTGGATTCCTGGATTTGGCTTTTGGTACTATTTATTCGGCTATATTGCTTTTAATTTCATTTTCACAATGATTCAAGTTCCTTATGAAACATTAGCTGCGGAAATGACAGATAGTTATCATATCAGATCTAAGATGACTGGAATTAGAATGGTCTTTTCACAAAGCTCTAATATTGTTGCAGGATTTTTACCTGCAGCTATTATGTATTTTTTTGCTGATGAAAAAACCTCTTTTATAATTATGGGAGTTATTTGTTCAATACTATTCATGCTACCATGGTTCTTTGTCTATAAGTTCACTTGGGAAAGAAAAGTTGAAGTTTCAATAAAAGAACATTCTTCTTTATTTAAAGAAATAAAATTCATATTTATTAATATATTTTCAACACTACGAGTTCGAGCATTTAGACTTAATCTCCTGATGTATATTGGTGCTTTTGTCGCATTAGATGTATTTGGAGCTAGTTTTGCTTACTATTTTACTTTTATATTAGATTACAATATTAGTTCTGCATCAATTGTATATACATGTTTTTCAATAATTCAGGTTATTTCAGTACCTATATTTGCATATTTATGTATAAAAGTTGGTAGTGTGATGAGTTATAGAATTGCTATTAGCTGCCTACTTGTAAGCATGCTTAGTTTCCTTATCATTCCTATGTTTACTCCGATTCTTGCTTTAACCTCATTTGTTGTAATTATATTTGTTTTAGGTTTTGCTAGAGCAGGATGTTACTTTACACCGTGGAATATCTATAATTTTATTGCAGATATAGATGAAGCATTAACCACTAAAAGAAGAGAAGGAACTTTTGCTAGTACAATGACCGTTTCACGTAAACTTGTTCAGGCATTAGCGTTTGCAATTGTTGGTTTTACCTTATCAATTTTTAATTTTAAAGCAGGAGTCATAACTCAATCAGAATCTGCTTTATTAGGAATAAATATCTGTTTTATTGGTGGCACTATACTGTTTTGTATTATTGGAGCTATTGCAAGCTCAAGATTCAGATTAACTCAAGCGAAACACTCTATATTAGTAATTGAACTAGAAAGACTAAGAGCTGGAGGAGAACTCAAAAAAGCTCCCAAAGAAGCAATTAATGTTGTTGAAGAACTTACAGGTTGGCCTCATCAAAAAACTTGGGGCCATAATAATACATTTTAGGATTTTGAATTATGTTAGACATTTGTAAATTTAAACTTAAAGATACTAGGGTAGATCACATTTTATTTGAGTTAGAAGAAAAACAAATATTTGCTAGAGTTTTTGTTCTTGAAGAAAATATTTTCAGAGTACTCTTCACTAAATCCCTAAAACCATCTTTAGATAAAACTTGGTCAATAACAAAAGATGACATTCCATTTGAAGGGACTGATAGATTAGACACCTCTAGTTTTGGTTGTCCTAAGTTTGAAGCTTATGGTAATGATGATTTTGCTTTTATAGAAACATCAAAGTTAAAATGTAAAATTGAGCTTAATGGCTTTAGAATTAGTTGGTATAAAAAAAATGTTGATAGCTGGATCAAAGTATCTCAGGATTTACAAACCCAAGCATATAATTTAGACTTTTGGTCAGATCGAAGTGTATACCACGCTATTAAGAAAGAACCTGAAGCTATGTTTTTTGGTCTTGGTGAAAAAACTGGTTCTCTCAACCGTAATAAAAAACGTTATGAGATGAAATCAATAGATCCCATGGGCTATGATGCAGAAAGCTCTGATCCTTTATATAAACACATTCCTTTTTTTATATCTCATAATCCTACAAATAAAAGTTCTTTTGGAATTTTCTATGATAATTTAAGTGATAGTGTTTTTAACTTTGGTAAAGAAATTGATAATTATCATGGTCCATACATTAGCTATGAGGCAAAAGCTGGTAACTTAGATTACTATTTTATAATAGGTGATAATATCGCTGAAGTTACTGAAACTTTTAGCACAATAACAGGTAAAACTATATTACCACCCTATTGGAGTTTGTATTATTCTGGTTCTACAATGACTTATACAGACCTTCCAGATGCCCAGAGTCAAATGGATAATTTTATCGATGATTGCCAGAAATATAATATCCAATGTGGATCATTTCAGCTAAGTTCAGGGTATACCTCTATTGGTGATAAGAGATATGTATTTAATTGGAATCATACAAAATTTCCAGATATTGAAGGATTCACTAAGAAATATTTAGATAATGGTATTAGACTATGTGCAAATATCAAACCTTGTCTACTTCAAGACCATCCTAAATTAGATGAAGTTGCCAGTTTTGGTGGTTTCATATATAACAAACAATATCAAAGACCTGAATTAGCACAGTTTTGGGATGAATTAGGATATTACCTTGATTTTACGAATCCAAAAACTATCTCATGGTGGCAGGATAATATTACAAAACAATTATTAGAAAAAGGCATTGAATCAACTTGGAATGATAATAATGAATATGAAGTCTATAATGGCGAGGCTGTTTGTTATGGTTTTGACAAAGAAATAAAAATCAAACATATCAAGCCAGTTCAATCATTGCTAATGACTAAAGCGAGCTTTGAAGCTCAAAAAGCTTTCGCTCCTAATAAACGTCCTTACCTAATTACAAGATCAGGATGTGCTGGGCTGCAAAGATATGCTCAAACTTGGACTGGTGATAACTATACAGAGTGGAAAACTTTGAAATATAATCTAGAAATGGCGAAAGGCCTATCTCTATCAGGAATTTATAATTTTGGTCATGATATTGGTGGTTTTAGTGGCCCTGCTCCAGATTCAGAATTATTAATTCGCTGGATTCAGCATGGTATATTTTATCCTAGATTTACAATTCACTCATGGAACGATGATAAATCAGTGAATACTCCTTGGATGTATCCAGAAGCTTTGGAAACTATTCAAAAAGCTTTTGATTTGCGTAATGAGATAAGTCCATATATTTATCAGTTATGTTATCAAGCTCATGCTAATGCTAAACCAATTTTAAAGCCAACTTTTTATGATTTTGAATCTGATGAGAAAACATTTCAAGAAAGTAAGGATTTTATGATTGGAAACCTGCTTGTTGCAAATATTCTTGATAAAAATCAAAGAGTCAGAGAAATCTACCTACCTAAAGGTTCAAGCTGGTATGACTACTATACTGGTGAAGTATATGAAGGTGGTAAAACTGTAAGTCTGAATATTGATATCGAAAGTATTCCTATATTTGTTAAAGAAGGAAGCGTAATTACTATAAATAAATGTAAGGCTAAATTTAATAATTTCGGACAAGATATTGTTTATAAAATTTATCCTTCTTTAAGTGAGGAAGCTACTCAACATCAAATATATTTAGATGATGGTGAAAGTACTAAGTACTTAGACAATGAATGTGGTTTCTTAAATATTCAAATCACTAATAGAAATGATAAACTAAATATTAATTGGCAATATGAGGGCCATGATAATTTCAAAGTGACTCACCCTCAGATAATCAATATGAATAAGGATTTAGAATATAATGCTTAATCTTCAAAAATTACATAATTGTAGTTTACCAAACTATCAACGTACTAATTTAAAGCCAGGAATATTGCATATAGGTATAGGAGCTTTTCATCGAGCTCATCAAGTATTCTATATTGATAAGTTACTTAATACTGGTAATCAAAATGCCCTAAACTGGGGCTATATAAGTGGTACTATTAGAACTAACCAAAAATTAATTGATGATTTAAAAGCAAATGACTGCTTATATACTTTATCAACCAATGATGAATCTGGCACTAAAAACACTATAATAGGTGCATTAAAAGATGTTTACTTTGCAGGTAATGGTCAATCTCAAAATCTAATAACCCAAATTTCAGATCCTAATATAAAAATAATCACCTATACAGTTACTGAAAAAGGTTATTATGTTGATTTATCAACTCAAGAATTAAATTTTGAAAACCCTGATATAGCTTATGATTTAGCTAATATTAACTCACCTAAAACAGCTATAGGAATTACTATAGCTGGGCTATATAAACGTTGGCAGGAAAATGCTGGTGCTATTACTCTACTAAGTTGTGACAATATGCCAAATAATGGCAAAATATTAAAAAAAGCTATTCTAGACTTCTCAAGTAAAATAGATATGCAGTTTAGTACTTGGGTAGCAGAGAATGTTAGCTTCCCTAGCTCTATGGTAGATAGAATTGTTCCTGCTGTTACTCAACAGGCTCTAGATAACATTGAAAATATGATTGGTCAAAAAGATATCTCAGCAGTGGCAACTGAAGAATTCTCTCAGTGGGTTATCGAAGATGATTTTGTTAATGGTCGCCCTGCTCTAGAAAAAGTTGGGGTTGAGTTTGTTAAAGATATAGAACCTTTCGAAAAATTAAAGCTAACTATGTTAAATGGTAGTCATAGTTTAATTGCATATCTTGGTGCTTACGCTGGCTTAAAGACAGTTGATGAAGTTATATCTCAATATGAATTTTATACATTCATTAGAAAATATATGTTAGAAATTGCAGCTCCTTTAGTAGATGGTTTACCACAAAAGATCTCAACTAGTGAATATGCTAATAAACTTTTACATAGATTTGCTAACCCTCATTTAAAGCATAGAACTGAGCAGATAGCTATGGATGGCTCTAAAAAAATTCCTCAAAGATGGTTAGGATCTTTAGTATATCTTTTAGAAAACAAGCAAAATTATGATATTTTAGCTTTGGGATTGGCTGGTTGGATATTATTTTGTAGTGGTAAAGATCAATATGAAAAAATATTAGAAATTAGTGATCCTCTACAAAATGACTATAAATTGATATATCAAGAGAATATTCAAATTATTGATATAGTTAATAACTTTTTATCATTAAAAAGCATATTCCCGGAAACAATAGCAACAAATAAAGATTTAAAAGAAAAAATAGTATTTTTTATTGAAGAAATTAATAAAAATGGTGTTATTAAAACTCTTACTAAATTAGGAGAATAAAATGATAGAATCATGGCGTTGGTTTGGTCCAAATGATCCTGTGTGTATTGAAGATATTATGCAAACTGGAGTTACTGATATTGTAACTGCCCTACACCATATACCAAATGGTAAGGTTTGGTCTGTAGAAGAAATTCAAAAAAGACAATTTGAAGTTGAAAACTCTACTAGACTGGGTAAAACAAATTTAACATGGTCTGTTGTTGAGAGTATACCAGTTCATGAAGATATCAAAAAAGGTAAATCTTCACGTAATGAATATATAGATAATTACTGTCAAAGTATCCGTAATTTAGCCAAATGTGGTATTAAATTAATTATTTATAATTTTATGCCAGTATTAGATTGGACGCGTACAGACTTAGGTAAACAAACTTCTACGGGTGCAAAGACATTATCTTTTGATGAGATAGCATTTGCGGCTTTTGATATTCATATACTTAAACGTAAGGGTTCAGAAAAAGCATATAAGGCTGAAATAATATCTCAAGCAAAAGAATATTTTGAAAATATGACTCAAGATGAGATTGATAAACTTACTTGTAATATAATTGCTGGCTTACCTGGAGCTGAAGAAAGTTTCTCATTAGAACAATTTCAAGCAGCTCTTGATGAATATAAAGACATTAATAAAGAAAAATTACGCGATAATTTAATATATTTCTTGAAGAAAGTAATTCCTGTAGCTGAAGAAGTCGGTGCGAAGTTAGCTATACACCCTGATGATCCTCCGTTTGAATTATTCGGCTTACCAAGAATAATTAGCACTATAGAAGATTATGATTGGTTATTTGAGAATATACCATCTATGGCGAATGGTATAACATTCTGTGCTGGATCACTAGGTTCTAGATGGGATAATAATCTTCCTCTTATGGCAAAAAAAATTGGTAGAAGAATTTATTTCACACATCTAAGAAATGTTGCTCTTAATCCTAATAATCGCAGTTTCTATGAGGCTGAGCACTTATGTGGCAATACTGATATGTATGCTCTTGTGAAAGAGATTTTAAAAATAGAAAAAGATTCTCAGCCAATCTATATGCGACCAGATCATGGCCAACAAATGCTATCAGATTTAGATAAGAAAACTAATCCTGGATACTCATGTATTGGTCGTATGAAAGGTCTTGCTGAAGTTCGCGGTGTTGCATATGCTGTAAAAAGAGAGCTAGAAAATGAATCAAAGTAAGCTTTTAGCTATTGGCGAATGTATGCTTGAGTTAAGCGGTCAAGCTCAGTTAGACTCACAAGTAAAATTGAATTTTGGAGGTGATGTTCTAAATACTGCTCTATATTATGCTAGATTAAACGGTGATGTCTCTTTTTTAACAGCCCTAGGCGATGATAACTTATCAAACCAAATGATAAATAAATGGAATGATGAAAATATTGATACATTAAAAGTTTTAAAAATAAAAGATAAAGTCCCCGGCTTGTATGCTATACAAACAGATAATCTCGGAGAAAGAAGTTTTTATTATTGGCGTGAGCAAGCTCCTATTAAAGATATTTTTTATCATTTATCCAAAGAAGAGTTGGATAAGTATTGTAAAGAGTATGATTATTTATATTTTTCAGGTATCTCCATCTCAAGATGGGACAATAAGCAATTAGAAATATTTGCAAACTGGTTAAAAGATTTTAGAAACTCTGGTGATGATAAAGAGATAATTTTTGACTTAAATTATCGCCCTAAATGCTGGAAATCTAAACAACAGACTAAAGAGTTTTTAGAAAAAGTACTAAAGTATGTAACGATAGTTTTAACAACTTTTGATGACGAAGAGTTACTTTTTGACGATGTTAATTACCAAAAAACCTTAGACAGATATAATAGATTCAATATTCCAATAGTCATTATAAAACACGGTAAAAATCCAACTCTATTACAATATCAAAACAAAATTAATTTAGTAAAAGCTAACAAGGTAGTTACCCCAGTTGATACGACTGCAGCAGGAGATAGTTTTAATGCTGCTTTCTTAGCTGCTTTTATTAATAATTTGGGCTTACAAGCAAGTATTGAATTCGCACAAGATTTTGCTGCAGAAATAATACAACATAATGGAGCCATAATTGATAAAAAATATACGGATAAGCACTTAGATAAATTAAAGGAGTTAACAAATGCCTACAGGTGAGATTCTTAAAAATAATCCTATTATTCCAGTAGTTTCTGCAGACACTATTCAAGAGGCAAATGCTATTTTAGAAAAGGTAAGGGAAAAAAAGCTTAATATAGTTGAATTCACTCTTAGAACACCCAACTCTCTAGAAGTTGTAAAAAAAGTAATAGAGTCAAATAGAGATTTAATTATTGGTATAGGAACGATAACTAATATAGAACTTTTTAGAAAAGCTCGTTTTCTTGAAGCTGATTTTTATGTCTCTCCAGGAGCTAATCATGAATTACTAAAGTTCGCTCAAGAACATAATCTCAAATATCTACCAGGCGCTGTAACACCTTTTGAAATCATGACTGTTATGAGCTATGGTTTTAGAACTATTAAGTTTTTTCCAGCAGAAGCATTTGGGGGAATTAAACTCTTAAAAAATTATAGAGCAGTTTTCCCTGAGGTCAAATTTTGTGCAACAGGAGGAATTAATGCTCAAAACCAACAAGAATACTTAGATCAAGAGAATGTTATTGCTATAGGAAGTTCATCGTTAATATAAAGGAGGAGTATATGTTAAACGATAACGTATTAATGCCGGCAGATAAAACAACTAGAGATCTAGCTCTAGAGATTTATAATCATATTAAAGATTTACCAATAATTAGTCCTCATGGCCATACCGATCCAAAATGGTTTGATGAAAATCTAGCCTTTGAAAATCCAGTTGAACTACTTATAAAACCAGATCATTATATTTTTAGAATGTTTTATTCACAAGGCTTAAGGCTTGAGGATTTTGGCATATCTAGAAAAGATGATAAGCCAGTTGAAACTGACCCTAAGAAAATATGGAAAAAAGTGGCAGAAAACTGGTACCTTTTTAGAGGTACACAAGTTGGTCTATGGTTTGATGCTCAACTCAAAGATGTATTTAACTACAACAAACCTTTTAATTTTGAAACTGCTGATGAATTATATGACCACATAGATAAATGTTTAAAGCAGAAAGATTTCCTTCCTCGTGAGATATGTAAAAAATTCAATATAAAGGTTATTGCTACTACAGATGACGTAGCTGATGATTTGCATCATCATAAAAATATTGCTAGCTCTAATTTCGAATGTAAAGTAGTTCCAACTTTTCGTCCTGATAGTGTGACCAACCCAGAACTTCACCCTGTCCATAAGAATATAAAAAAATTAGCCAAGAAACTAAATAAAAATATAGAAACCTATGACGATTTTATTAAAATATTAGCGGAGAGACGAGAGTTTTTTAAGGCTAATGGTGCCACAGCCTCAGATCATGGTGTGACTATACCTAAAACATATGATTTAGATAAAACAGAGCGTCGTAACCTGTTCAAAAAAATAATTACAAATGTTGCTTCAGATAAAGATAAGCGTGTATTCAGTGGACAAATGTTAACCGAAATGGCAAAAATGGCGACTAATGACGGTCTTGTAATGCAAATTCATGCTGGAGTTTTTAGAAACCATAACACAAGAATTCAAAGAAAGTTTGGTAATGACAGAGGTTGTGACATTCCATTAAAGTGTGATTTTGTAAATGGCCTTCACCCTCTTTTAAGTAAAGTAGGTAATAATCGCAACTTTAGGACAGTTTTATTTACTATGGATGAGTCAACCTATACTAGAGAGTTAGCACCATTAGCTGGACATTACCCAAGTGTGTTTTTAGGTCCTGCTTGGTGGTTTAATGATTCTGCTGAAGGTATGAAAAGATTTCGTCATGCTGTGACTGAAACTGCTGGCTTTTATAATTGTTCAGGATTCATTGATGATACGCGAGCTCTGCTGTCCATACCAGTAAGACATGATATCGCTAGACGTGTTGATGCTGTTTATTTAGCTGAAATGGTTCTACAGGGAAGACTATCTAAAAAAGATGCTTTAGATATTGCTTACGATATTACATATACACAATCTATAAAGATATTTAATATGAGTCATCTATTAGGATAATAAAATGCAACAAAATCAACATAAATCATCGAAACTTTATGTAATTATTATTGTTGCAGTAGCTGCAATTGGTGGATTACTATTTGGCTTTGATACATCTATAATAGCTGGCGCTACGCCATTTATTCAACAAGATTTCTTAGCTGAGCATTGGCAATTAGAAATGGTTGTCAGTTTCTGTGTTCTAGGAGCCTTTTTTGGAGCTCTTGCTAGTGGTTATTTTACCGACAAATTTGGCCGTAAAAAAGTAATGATTGCTACTAGTTTGTTATTTATAGTAGGCACTCTGGTGGCATCGTTAGCTCCAAATATAGAATCATTAGTCCTTGGCAGATTTATGTTGGGATCTGCTATTGGTGTAGCATCTTACGCAGTGCCTTTATTCATTGCTGAAGTTGCTCCAGCTTCTAAAAGAGGCTCATTAGTTCTTTGGAATGGAGCATTTCTTACAGGTGGCCAAGTTATAGCATTTATTGTTGATTATTTTCTAACAAGCAGCGGTAGTTGGCGTATTATGATAGCTACAGGACTAGTACCAGCGATTATGCTATTTGTAGGTATGTGTTTCATGCCCTACTCACCTAAATGGTTATTTTCTAAAGGAAGAAAACAAGAGGCTCGCGAGACACTTACAAAAATTAGAGAAAATGCAAATGATGTCTCAGAAGAATTATCTGCCATTCAAAATAATTTAGAAAAAACAACTAAACCTAAGTTCTCTGCAATTTTTAATAAAAAAATTAGACCAGTTCTATATATAGGTTTAGCTCTTGGGATATTTCAACAATTTTTTGGTATAAATACAGTAATGTACTATGGGCCATATATAATGGAAAATATAGGTTTTAATGGAAGTGAAATGCAGATGCTTATGACCCTTTCTTTAGGACTCGTTAACTTCATAGCTACAATTATAACTATAATGTTTATTGACAGATTAGGTAGAAGAAAATTCCTACTACTTGGATCCGCTATGGCTGCTTTGAGTCTGTTTAGCATGATTTATTTGCTTAATAATGTTACAAGTAGTACTGTCGCAATATTAGCCTTAATTTGTCTTTTAATATATATTGTGGGATATTGTATTAGTGTTGGTTCTCTTTTCTGGCTAATTATTTCGGAGATTTTTCCCTTAAGTGTTAGAGGGTCTGCGATGAGTTTTGTTGCATCAATACAGTGGTTAGCTAATTTTATTGTTGCTGCTACATTTTTAACTATTTTAACAAAACTGGGCGTTTCATTTACTTTCGGGATATATGCATGCGTAGCCAGCTTAGCGTTTATTGTAACATATCTTTTTGTTCCAGAAACAAAAGGAGTTGATTTAGAAACTATTGAAAACAACCTGAATAAAGGTATAAAAACGAGATATTTAGGTAAAGAAATTATTGATTAATAGAGGTGGATATTATGTCTCAAACAGTAGAAAATACATTTGGCGAATTTCGTAACTATACAGATAGTAAATTCCAAGATCGTGTAGAAAGAACATATAAAGATATGCATATCAATCAAAATCTTGAATATGTTACTCAAATGAAGGATAAATACTTCAAACTTGATTTGGGAAAAATGGATGTTTACGAAGTATTTAAGCTTTTAGAAAACGTTCATGATGAAAGTGATCCAGACAACGATCTTCCACAAATTGAACATGCCTATCAAACAGCAGAAGCTTGCCAAAATAAGTTCTTAAAAAGTGATACTGAACTTAGAGAAAATGCTTTAATTAGATCACTATTTAGAGATCATGAGTGGCAAAGTATTCCTAAAATTTGGCAAGATTTTTATACTGAAAAACAAAGTCTAGGAAATCTGTATACCCATATTAAAGACTGGTCTTGGTTCCCTCTAGTTGGTTTTGTGCATGACTTAGGCAAAATTATGACATTACCAGAATATGGTCAATTACCTCAATGGTCAACTGTTGGTGATACATATCCTATTGCTTGCCCTTTTGCTTCTGCTAATGTTTTTTCTCATAGGGAATTTGTCAAGGACTCTAAAGATTATAATAACTATAATACTGAATCTGAAACTCATTATGGAAAATATAAGAAAAAATGTGGCTTTGATAATGTTGATATGAGTTTTGGCCATGATGAATATATTTATAAAGTTTTTGAGCAAGGTAGTGATATACCGTATGAAGGATTATATCTTCTACGATATCACTCATTTTATCCATGGCACACTCCTCAAACTGGAGGACATGCTTATCAAGAACTTGCTAATGAAAAAGATTGGCTATTACTACCTCTATTAAAAGCTTTCCAGAAAGCTGATTTATATTCGAAACTGCCAGAACTACCTCCTAAAGAGATTTTAGAGAAAAAATATAAAAGCCTGCTAGATAAATGGGTTCCAAATAAAAAAATTAACTGGTAATAAAATTTAGATCAAAATGCATTTAGGTAAATGGTATTATAGTATTAGTATAATAATTTATCATTTATATGAATATTAAAAAGTCAGATATTTTTAACTATGCATTTATAGCTTTCCCTGTAGCCTTTGCTAGTATTCCTATATATATATTTATACCTGAATACTACCATACCAATTTTGGAATAAACTTAACTATACTAAGTATAGTTTTATTCATACTAAGAGCATTAGATGCTATATTCGATCCCTTAATTGGTTGGTACTGTGATAGATTTCACTATCTAAGTAAAATTAGTTTGGTAGCTGTAGTTGCTATATTTATAGTTGGAGTATACGTTATATGCGTACCAATATTTTCAAATATTTTACTTAATCTTTCTATTGGAATTTTTTTATCTACGCTTGCTTTTAGCTATATTACAATATTCTCAACTACAAAAGGAGCTCTTTGGTTAAAAGATGACAATAGTAAATCTTTAGTGATTTCTTCCCGTGAAATTTCTAATATACTAGGTGTATTAATCGCTTCGATATTACTATCTGTTTTACTTACCTTAATGCCGCATGGAAGAAGCTATTTTTTATATGCTATTATTGCAATAATACTAATCTTAGTAGCTACCATATTTTTCTTTAAATGGATTAATAGAGTTAATCTAGATAATAAATCTAAACATACAATTTATAGTTTCAATATTAAGAATTACATTGATCACTTTGACAAAGATGGTATATTTTTATTTGTCGGATATACAATTAGTGCTGTAGGATCAACTTTACCTGCAGTTACTATCATATTCTTTAGTAAATATATTCTCAAAACACCAGACTTAACTGGACTATATATTTTTACGTATTTTTTTGGGGCAATATTTTTCATTCCTATAATGAAAAAAATCTCTCTTAAATTTGGAATTATTAAAACATGGGGTTATGCTCTTTTATTCTATGCAAGTATATTTTCTTTTGTATTTGCTCTATCTGATGGCGATTATATACTCTTTACGTTGATATGTTTTATTTCTGGAGCTGGACTTGCAACTGAATTAATTCTTCCAAATATACTTCTAGCCAAATGGATAGATAGCTATCCAGAAAGAAAAGAGCTTGGTAACGGTTATTATGCTATGCTAGCGTTTATAACTAAATTTAGTTATGCGATTGCAACAATTATAACATTTCCTCTTATTAACTCCTCATTTTCATCTAATACTGAAAATCTTGAAATATCTCTTAGGTTTATATATTGTGTTCTACCTTGCCTTTGTAAATTGCTAGCTGCTGGAATTATATTTTTATGGTATAAAAGTTTATATAAATATTCTATTAATAAATAAATACTTATCTTCGTTCTCAAATACACTTAATATTTTTCAATAATCACACTATATATTAATTTTATATTTATTTATAAAATCATTACTCCTAAATGTTTTAGACACAAAGTTCATATAAATACAAAGCAAATATTAATAAAAAATAAATACTTTAAATATTATTTTAATTTTAATATTGACATACAATAAATATTAAATATAATAGTCGTGTATTTTAAATACTTTAGTAACACTAATTTAATATTTTATTAATCATGGAGATTAGAATGAAAAAAACTATCACTATTGCTCTTTTAGGTTCAATTGCAGCTACTTCTGTTTATGCAGATGATTTAAATGCTAACATTGTAAACAACTCTATCGTTGATTATTCAAATAAAGTTGAAACAGCTGCGGATACTGATCCTAATTCACCAATTTATGCTGTTAAAAGCATAGCTGTAGATGCTGGCGATATCCAAACAAACGGTGAAAAAATAGCTAGAGGTCTAGTATTGACTAACAATGGTAAAGTTAAAATACCTAATTCTATTAAGCCTAAAGATATGTATATGAAAGACGAAGCTTCTGCTGCTCAAGGTCTTGAAAAATATAGAGCTGAAAGAGATGAAATTAATGAAACTATCGAAAGATGGACTGAAAAAAGAAATAATGTTTCAGGAATCGGTAAAAAAGTTAAACAATTAAATTATGATCGTAAAATAGCTCAAAAGAAAGCTGAGTTAAAAGCCATAAACACTAAAATTGATATCTTAAAAGGCATTGAAAAAGGCGATAAAGCTTATGCAGAAGAAAAGATTGCTCAATTCAATATTATCCAAAATATAACTGTAAATGGTCCTACAGCATACTATAATGATATTGCTAAACCAGTTTCATCTGAGCTAACAGCTGCATGGAATTCAGCTACTGCTCTTGATTATATTGGTTATAGAAATAATATAGATAAATTCTGGAGCGCAAGAGTTGCTCTTTGGAATGGTCAATATAATATAAATAGCAAAGATGCTCAAACAGCTATAGAGTTTAACGATATAACTAACTACTTGACTATTCAAGCTATTCAGATGATCCAAGGTGGTAATAATGATAAGGCAATTACTACTTACGCTAATGTAAACACTCTTGCATATACAGTGACTACATTGGGCGACTTAGAAAGTGGTATTCAAGAGAAAATAGCTTCTCCTAGAACTGCTCAATCAATATGTGAAGCTGATTTACTTGAAGTTAGAGCTAACAGCAATGTAGCTACAGCTAGAAACGTATTAAAAGACTTATCCGATGAAAAAGCAGTAGAATCTATTCTTACTCAATTCCTTGATATCATAAATGTTGGTGATATTAAAGTATACGATTTAGATAAACTTGGAAATAACTGGGCTGTTAAAGCTGCTGTCAATGCTATTGCTGTTGCTATAGGCTCTGAAGGTGTTATTTACGTTAAAGATCATACTTTAATGTTAAGACCTGCAAGTGCTGTTGCTGCTCCAGTAGCTAATGCTATCGCTGAAAACGGTATCTACAAGCAAGTAAGTGATGCTGATGGTATACTATTTGGAGAAAATGCTTGTAACTTTACTGCTGCACAAAACAGTAATAACCCTGTAGCTAAAGCAATGGTTGCAGCTACAAAACAGATAGCTAGCCAAATAGCTAAAGACCAAACTGTCGATGCTGCTTTCGAAGAACAAGTTTATGTAGCTCTTCAAGCGACTATGTTCGAAAATTTAAGCAAAGTTATTCCTAACTAATTGATATATCCTTCAGTTCTTATTTCTTGACATAAATTCTACTTGCAGAAAAATCATATATTACTTTTTCTGCCTTTAGTTCCTGATATCCTAAAATGCATACAACTCCTAAAAATTTACTCATAATCTTAATATTTGCAGCTGTTGCTTCTAGATTAACCATTTGAACTTTATCTTGGAAAAATAGATTTAAAGGATTTAATACTAGCTTTTTAATTTTAATATCAGCGACTGTTAATGTTCCATCTGTTGCCTGAATTGTTTTCTTGGGCTTAGTTGGTGCTGAGTCTATGCTCTTCAGATATTTATCTGAAATTGTAAAATTAGAAGTTCCTGTATCAAGTAAGCAATTAACCGGTTGATTACTATCTATTGATATGGCAATTGTCTGATGCTGAGATAATAATTTAGTTAAGCTAATTAATAAATAATTTTCTTTATCTAATACTTGTCCTATTTCATAGTGTTTTTTAGCTGTTACGTTATTTTTGTTTAAGTATATTAAGTTCTCTGAAAAGTCAAAAATCGCATTATATCTAACTAAGAAATCTGTTCCAATAACAATTACCGGATATTGTTTTCTTTTAGGCTGGTTAGTAATTTTGGCTTCGACATTTTTAAGGAGAATGTTCCCTATCTGAATTTTATTTAATACTACATTTTGATTTTTAATTTTTTGTCCTACCATATTTGATGAATATCCAGAACCACTTTCCTGATTAAGTCCTAATTGATCAACTGAGTGGCTAAAAATACTTATTCTTTTTGATCCAGAATCAAAAATCACATAAGCAAATCTATTGTTTACCTTTGCAAGTATATATGGTGCTTCAAACTCTTTTTTATTTTCTAACTTCAATGCTTCGTAAGCATATTCTTTCAAAATATCTTGTAAATTATTAGCAACCGATAAATTCATGAATAAACAAAAGCTAAATATTATTAAAATTTTTCTAAACATATTTTATTTTCTTTCATTTTTTTGATATTCTCACAAATAAATTACTGTTTATCAATAACTAATTATTGATAAACAATAAAAATACTCTAAAATAGATATCATACATCTAAATACACAAGGAATAAAAGTTATGCAAAATTTAGAAAAAATTAGTAAGTTCTATAAAAATATTTTTAGAATAGTTTTTGTATTGATAGTAATATCTGTTCCAACATTTTGGGCTTTTGCACAGAGCGAATATATACCTAATGTCACAGATACAGCACAGCATTATATCGATCAAATGTCACAACCAATTGCTTTAGATACTAGAATTATAGGTCTTTTAGTTAGCTTGATACCAGTTTCAGTAATACTTTATATAATTGCTCTTTTAGTCAAATTATTTACGTGTTATGAAAAACTTGAGGTTTTTTCTTCTAGAGTAGTTTTGATATACAAAAGATTAGGATGGGGATTGGTATATTATTTTTTTGCTCAAATCATTTTTGAGCCTTTAATATCATTGACTCTAAGTTATCATAATCCTGTAGGTGAACGTTTCGTAAGTGTATCAATTGGTACTAACGAAATTCTAGCATTATTATGTGGGGGAGTGATTATAACAATATCAAAAGTTATGCAAAAAGCTCACGAACTTGCTGAAGAAAATGATTTAACAATTTAAGGGTATTTAGATGGCTATAAGAGTTAACCTAGCTAAAATTATGACTGCAAAACAAATAAAATCAAAAGACTTAGCTAAAGCTATTGGAATTACTGAGCAAAATTTATCTATTTTGAAAAATGAAAAGGCAAAAGCTATTAGGTTTTCTACTTTAGAAGCAATTTGTGAATATCTAAATTGTCAACCTGGTGACATACTAATTTACGAAGATTAAAATCTTGTAGAATTTAGATATACAAGTATTTTGTATATCTTGTTACAATTGTATTTAAATAAAATTAATCTTAGATAGTATAAATTATGAATAAAATAAATTTAGGTAAGTATTTTTTTGTTTTAACTATATTTTTCATAAATATAAGTTTTGCAAGTTCTGATAAATATCACTTAGAAACCCCTCCAATACCAGCAGGAACTTATAAACCTGACTTTAGAGATATCAAAGATGTATCTGAAAAGAAAAAAATCTTTATAGAGTTTATGTCAAAAGAAATAGATGAGGCTAATCAAGAGTTATGTAAACAAAGACAAACCATTTTGAAACTACAAGAAATTCTTAATGACAAACAAGATTTAGATGAAAATCAAAAAACAAAAGTCAAAAAATATACTTCATTCTACAAAGTATGGAATGCTAATACTTTACAAGAGCAAGTTAATGCTTTAGTTACAAAAGTTAATATAGCCCCTAAAAGTCTAGTAATTGCTCAAGCAATTCTTGAAACTGGCTGGGGGACATCTAGATTTGCAGTTGACTATAATAATTATTTTGGATTACATTGTTTTGAAGAAAACTGTGGTGTCAAGGCTAAAGATTCAGATGTCCAAGTAGAGACTTTTAAAGATGTTGGAGATAGTATTCTTGGATACTACTTTAGATTAAATACTGGAGAAAAGTTTGCTAAATTTAGACAAGTAAGACAAGCTAATGGCGATACTTCTCAACTCATTAATACTCTGACAGAATACTCTGCGTTAGAGGGAGATGAATATCAAAATAGATTAAATAGTGTAATTAAATCAAATAATTTAGATAAGCTTAAAGCTTCTTGTTAAAGAATAAGTTGTGAATTAAAGAGATAAGTTCTGTTGTTGATCTGATGATAAACTATCTGGTATTTTTAATTTAAAATGATTGTATGCTAGCAAAGTTGCAATACGCCCTCTTGCTGTACGCATGATGTATCCTTGCTGGATTAAATATGGTTCTATGACATCTTCAATAGTTCCCTTTTCTTCACTAAGTGCAGCTGCCATCGTATCTAATCCTACCGGACCACCACCAAATTTTTCCATTAATGTAAGTAGATATTTATGATCCATATGATCAAATCCTACAGGATCAACTTTTAACATTGTAAGAGCTTTATCAGCAATATCATAAGATATAACTCCAGAAGCTTTAACTTGAGCATAATCTCTAACTCTACGTAGTAATCTATTTGCTATTCTTGGTGTACCTCTTGAACGTTTAGCAATTTCGTTGGCACCATCGTCTGTAATATCTAGATCTAAAAGCTTAGCCGAACGATAAACTATCTTAGCTAAATCGTCAACTGAGTAGAATTCTAGCCTTTGAATTATACCAAACCTATCTCTCAAGGGTGAAGTCAGAAGCCCTGCTCTAGTTGTAGCTCCTACTAATGTAAATGGAGGTAAATCAATCTTGATTGATCTTGCTGCGGGACCTTCACCAATCATAATATCAAGCTGATAATCTTCCATAGCTGGATATAATATTTCTTCAATAACAGGACTTAAGCGATGTATTTCATCGATAAATAATACATCGTTCTCTTCTAAGTTAGTCAAAAGTGCTGCCAAATCTCCAGCTTTTTCTAAAACTGGACCACTAGTCTGCTTAAGTTCCACTTCCATTTCATTGGCAATGATATTTGATAATGTTGTTTTACCTAAACCTGGGGGCCCAAATATAAGAGTATGATCAAGCGCATCCTTTCGAGATTTTGCAGCTTGAATGAAAATCTCCATTTGTTCGCGTACTGCAGGCTGACCCTCATATTCAGCTAAAGTTTTTGGTCTTATAGCTCTATCAATGAAGTTTTCATCTTTATTTTGTGCTGTATTTGCTGATATTATTCTGTCAGTTTCTATCATATTATAGTGTTCTAATAAGATTTAATTTTTATTATAACATTTTATTGCTCTCAATTTGACTTTGGATTATTTATAGCATATTTTTGCGGTTGTAACTAATATAAAAATTAAATTATACCAATATAGTAAAATGTTGAGTGATAAACTTTGAAAAAGGTAAATGTTTTGTCTAAAATCTAATAATAGAATCGACATTAATATATGGAGAAAATAGTGGATTTAAAAGATTTCAAACAAGTAGAACTTTCTCATTTCAGTGATACTAAATCAATAAATTATCTTAGAGATGATGCTAGTCACCTTCTTTACTTAGAAAGTTCTGCTTTAGATGTCTTTAGAGACTATAAAGATCATGATGCTTTAACAGTTAGAGCAGATCTTAACCTAAAGGATGTAAAAACAAAAATTATTGATAATCATAAAGATTTTGCACTGGTAATTAGTGCTGAAGATAAAGTTGTGGGAACAATTGCTCTTCATTATATAGAGAGCCAAGCCCTTCAAGAAAGAGCTAGAAGTTCTGGTACAAAACCAGCTGATTTAGTTGCACATGATATTATGTTACCTATTGCCAAAGTAAACACAGTATCTTATTCAATTATAAAAAGTACTAAAATTGGCCATATCCTAAACACATTAATTAATTCAGACTATCATCATATCGTAGTGTATGATAAAAATGAAAATGGTGAAAAATATATCCGTGGTTATTTTTCTTTACCATATATTAGAAGAAAGCTTGGTTTAGATGTCTATCACGTTTATCAAAAAGAAGGTATTTCTAACCTTAACAAAGGTATCTGATTTTTTTAACAATTAATCTACATATTTCTTTATAACATTATAGAACTGATTTGCCATAATCCTGTATCCTTTTGCATTTGGATGTACAGCATCAACCATTAAATCTTTATTCCCAATTATACCTTCTAAAACATTAGGAACTAATAAACATCCATAGCTCTTAGCAAAGTTAATATAGTCTTCAGCATAATCATTTTTATAATATGGTATATCTAGACCTCCGATAATAACTAACGCTCCGTTTGCTTGTAGTATATTCACTATACGCTTTAAGTTTGCAAACGCTTCTTTTGCAGGAATTCTTTTTCTTAAATCATTAGCTCCCAATGACACCATTACTATCTTAGGGTTAGCTTGAACAACATCTTCAATTCTTAATAGTGCTTGACCTGTTGTTTCACCAGATACTCCCATATTTATTACAGGTTCACCAATCATCCTTGATAATTGAGATGGGTAATTATCATATTTATCTACACCATATCCAGCTGTTAAGCTATCACCAAAAGCAATAATAGTCTCGCCTTGTGGATTTTGGTTAACAATAGGCCAATTATTATAGTTTTGATAGATAAAATAATAGTATAACAATGCTAATAAAACTATTACAAAAATAAGTAAAATTAATTTCTTCATTAGACAAGCGTTTCTAAAAATAATATATTTGAAATTATAAAATAGTAACCAACAAAATACTATCTATAGCATTATTAATAATAATCATAAGTAGAATTTAGACAAATAATTATCCTTTGTGACTTAAAAGTTTTTCTAAGACTTCTGATATTTTGCTAAAAGAAAGATTTGAATAATCTAGCAGAAGATCTTTTGTACCATGAATTAAAAACTCATCCTTGAGACCAAAGTTTCTGACAATTGTATTTCTACTTAGATCGCTAGCAAGTATATACTCATTAACCGCAGAACCCGCTCCTCCTGCTATTGAACTCTCCTCAAGTGTAAATATAATATTATGGTTTTGACATATTTCATCAATCAGCTGTTCATCAAGAGGTTTTACAAATCTCATATCAACTACAGTAATATCATATTTATCAGCTAGCTGGTTAGCAAGTGGTAATAAAGTTCCAAAATTTAAAATAGCGACTCTTGAACCTTTTTTAACAAGCTTTGCTTTGCCTAATTCTATATCAAGATTATCAGTAATTTCAGTACCAATACCTGCTCCACGAGGATAGCGTACCATTGCAGGTCCCTTGTATTCATATCCAAGTTCAAGCATGTGATATGTTTCGTTTTCATCACTTGGAGTCATAATTACATGATTCGGGATACAACGCATAAACGATATATCAAAACTACCATCATGAGTTGCTCCATCTGCCCCAACAAGACCAGCTCTATCAACAGCATATAAGACATCTAAATCTTGTAATGCTATATCATGTATAACCTGATCATAAGCTCTTTGTAGAAATGTTGAGTAAATAGCAACTACAGGCTTAAGTCCTTGACAGGCTAAACCACCTGCAAAAGTTACTGCATGCTGCTCAGCAATTGCTACATCAAAGTATCTATTTGAATATTGTTCTGAAAATCTAATTAAATCAGAGCCTTCCTTCATAGCTGGAGTTACACCTACTAAGCGCTCATCTTTAGCTGCTTTTTGACAAATCCAGTTACCAAATATATTTGAGTAAGTTGGCTTAGAAGCTTTTGATTGAGCATCTCCACTGTGAAAACTTGGTGCAACATGATGAAACTTAATTGGATCAGACTCTGCTCTAGTATAACCTTTGCCTTTTTTAGTAATTACATGTAAAAGTTTCGGACCCTTGTGATCTTTTAAAATTTTTAAAGTCTTTACTAACTCTACAACATTATGCCCATCTATTGGCCCTACATAATAAAAACCTAAATCTTCAAAAAAATTTGCAGGGACAAACATTCCTTTAGTCTGTGTTTCTATCTTTTTCACAAACTCAAACATCGGTGGAATATTTTTAAGAACTTCCTTTCCTTTTTCACGAATTGAGTTATAAAAGCCACCTGAAATAATCTTGCTAAAATGAGCAGAAAGACCACCAACATTATCAGAAATTGACATTTCGTTGTCATTGAGAATAACTAAAATGTCCTCTTTAATTCCACCAGCATGATTAAGTGCCTCAAATGCCATACCTCCAGTTATAGCACCATCTCCAATTACAGCAATTGAGCTAGAGTGTTTACCTTGTAGTCTATCTGCAATAGCCATGCCAAGTGCTGCACTTATCGATGTACTTGAGTGCCCTACTCCAAAAGTGTCATATTCACTTTCAGATCGCTTTGGGAAACCTGAAATTCCACCATCTTTTTTGATAGTAATAAGCTTATCTTTTCTACCTGTCAAGATTTTATGAATATATGTTTGATGTCCAACATCCCATACAATATTATCGTAAGGTGTATTAAAAACATAGTGTAGCGCTACTGTAAGCTCTGTAGCACCAAGACTACTTGCAAAATGTCCACCACTTACATCCAATGTATCTACCAAAAAAGTTCTTAACTCAGATGCTAGTTCTTTAAGTTGTCCCTCAGGTACAAGCTTAAGATCTGTAGGGGTATTTATCTTATCTAAAATAGTATATTTCGACATAGTATAAAATCTTCATCTAACCCAAAAGTACAATTCTAAAGAATATATACTTTAATAAATTAAACATTTCGTCAGCTAGTGGTTACTCCCACTCAATTGTTCCAGGTGGTTTACCTGTTACATCATAAACGACTCGTGATACTTGTTTAACTTCATTTACAATTCTATTTGAAACTATAGATAAGAAGTCATAAGGCAAATTTGCCCATGTTGCAGTCATAAAATCAATACTAACCACAGCTCTTAATGCTATAACATATTCATATCTACGCTGATCCCCAACAACCCCAACTGACTTAACGGGTAAGAAAACCCCGAAGGCCTGAGAAATATCATGATACAAATTATGCTTATAGAGCTCTTCAGTAAAGATAGCATCTGCTTTTTGTAGAGTTTCAACATACTCTTTCTTAATTTCACCTAATATACGCACACCAAGACCTGGACCTGGGAACGGATGTCTATAAAGCATATTATACGGTAAGCCTAAGCCTAGTCCTAATTTACGCACCTCATCTTTGAATAACTCTCTTAGAGGTTCTAATAGCTTAAGCTTCATCTCTTTTGGCAAACCACCAACGTTATGATGAGATTTAATAACATGAGCTTTAGACTGGCTATTACCAGCTGACTCAATTACATCACTATAGATCGTGCCTTGAGCAAGCCATTTCGCATTTTCGATTTTAGCTGCTTCTTCATCAAAAATATCAACAAAAAGCTTACCTATGATTTTACGCTTTTCTTCAGGATCACCAATACCCTTTAGAGCGTCTAAAAATCTATTTTTAGCATTTACTCGAATAACATTAATATCCATATGCTCTGCAAATACTTCCATCACTTGGTCGCCTTCATTAAGACGAAGTAGTCCAGTATCTACAAATATACAGGTAAGTTGATCGCCAATAGCTTCATGTAATATTGCTGCTACTACAGATGAGTCAACACCACCTGATAAGCCTAAAATTACTCTATCACTTCCAACCTGTTTTTTTATTTCTTTGATATCGTTTTCAATAATATTTTCGATGTTCCAAAGAGCATCACATTTACAGATATTTAAGGCAAAATTTTCTATAATCTGTTTACCGTTCTCTGTATGAGTAGTTTCTGGATGAAACTGTACTCCATAAAAAGGTTTACTCTTGTGAGCAACAGCCGCAACAGGAGCATTAGCTGATGATGCTATTACTTCAAAATGTTCGCCAGTTTGAGTAACTTTATCACTATGACTCATCCATACAGACTGCTCTGTTTTGAGATTAGAAAATATATTTTCTGATGATTTTAAGATATTAATGATCGCTTTACCAAACTCACTTTGATCAGCTCCTTTTACCTCTCCACCATGCTGCATTACCATTGTTTGCATACCATAGCAGATACCCAAAACAGGAACACCTAATTCAAAGACTATTTCCGGAGCCTTAACATCTGAATCATATACAGACTCAGGACCACCAGAAAGAATTATACCTTTAGCATGATAATCTTTGATAAAATCATCTGCTATGTCGTGAGGAAATATTTCGCAAAAGACACCAACCTCTCTCACT
Source organism: Francisella sp. SYW-2 (assembly GCF_008711475.1). Taxonomy (NCBI): domain Bacteria; kingdom Pseudomonadati; phylum Pseudomonadota; class Gammaproteobacteria; order Thiotrichales; family Francisellaceae; genus Francisella; species Francisella sp. SYW-2. Next base: position 46,242 of record NZ_VXKO01000005.1, read on the forward strand.
CTACGCGCGATAAGTTGAGTATATTGCGAACCAAAATCTAAAATCAAAATCTTATGATTATGTATATCTGTCATTTTTATAGAAATAAATATTTTCTTAAAAGGATATTTTAACCTAAATGAATTTGATTGTAATTAGCTTTTAGTGATAAAAATAATATTAAATATATAGTCGTATAAGACTTTCATAGAAAACTAAATTATTAGACTAATAAAAAAGCTCTGTGACTCGACGTCTAAAGCTAAACTCAGGATACTCAACTCCAACAAAATATAGACCGTGTGCTTTAGCTGTTTCAGCGGCTTTTGTCCTATCCTTAGCTTCTAATACTAGCTTAATCCATTCTGGAGATTCAAATTCTAAACCTACTTTTAGTAAGGAGCCTATAAAATTTCTAATCATATGGTGCAAAAAAGCATTGCCAACAACCTCAAATACTATAAAATTTCCCTGTTTAATAAACTCAGCTCTTTGAATATTTCTAAATGGCGTGTTTGACTGACATTGAGATGATCTAAAAGATGTAAAATCTTGCTCACCTAATAAGTATTTACAAGCTTGATTCATTTTATCTATATTTAGCTGACGATTTTCCCACAAGCAGTGTTCTGCGAATATTGGTGAGCTAATTGCAGAATTATAGATAATATAATTATAAGTTCTATTTGTCGCTGTAAATCTAGAATTAAAATCATTATCAACTTCTTTAATATCTAGTATTTTAATACCTTGTGGTAAAAGAGCATTCGTTCCCCTCATCCAAGAACTAAGATTCCTATCTGCATCTGAATGAAAGTTAACAACTTGCGAAGTCGCATGAACTCCGGTATCAGTTCGCCCTGCACAAGTAACTTCTATATTTTGATTTGCAATTTTTGAGAGTGCTTTTTCTAACTCTTCTTGAATACTTGGTGAATGAGACTGTCTTTGCCATCCACAATAGTTTTTACCAAAATATTCAATTTGTAGTAGATAATTTTTCATAATTAGCCAAGAAATTTAACAACTCTAGAATGAAGTATTTCCATCTCTTTTGGAATCAGTTTTGAGAAATTGATAAAACCATGTACCAAACTATCAAAGTGATAATGTTGTACCTCAACATCATGTCTAAGAAGCCTTTCAGCAAATAATAGGCCCTCATCTTTTAAAGGGTCATAGCCTGCTGTCATAACTAAAGTTCTCGGCATATTATCTAATTCTTTGATATAAAACGGTGATATTTCAGGAGAGCATTTATCCATACCCTCAGGCACGTATAGCTCAGAATACCATTTTGTTTTTGCTTTAGTTAAAATATAGCCACTAGAATAGTCTTCAAGCGATTTCGTAGGCATATGCGATAAATCCACAGATGGGTATAAAATAATATTATTAGCAATTTTAACACTACCTTTTTGTAATAGATTATAAGTTGCTAAAACTGTCAAATTAGCTCCTGCGCTATCACCCATTAAAGTAAATTTCTTACGAGATACACCAAGCTTTTTAGAGTGTTGATAAACATATTCTGTAACAAACTCAATATCATTCAAACCAGCTGGAAATTTATGTTCAGGCGCAAGACGATAATCAACAGCAAAAACAATCCTATTGGTAGTTAAAGCAAGCTTGCGGCAAAAAGCATCAAATGAGTCTAAAGTACCAGATACAAACCCTCCACCATGAGAAAAGATTATTACTTTAAGTTTCTCATCAGTTTTAGGATTATATACTCTAACAGGGATATTATGACCATTATGAGCATGTTTTATTTCAATATCTTCAACACTTTCTAGATCTACCTTAGGATAACTATATAAGCCTAGCGATGCCGCTGCCTTTCTCGTTGCTTCGATATCTTGTCGATTGCCATCCCTATCAAATTTACTAATAAATGTCAGTAAGTCTTGAAGCTTAGGTGGTATAGTCTTAATACCTCCATATAGATCTGGAACCTTTTTAAGAATTTCAGCTTCAAGTGCTTCTTCATGCTCAGAGTTATCCTTAGCTATAACTTTTAGCCACTCTTTCTTATTTGGAGGCAATGACTCAATAGGTGTTGATAAATATCGAGCAATACCTAGTTCATGACAATCATTTTCAGCATAAAATGACAAGTTATTTACCATCCACTTGACAATTTTTTCAGCTTTATAATTATTTGTTTCCCTTATTTCTAATACATTATACAAATTTCTAACATCATATGACCAAGGAACATAGTCAACAATAAAGTTACAGCTAATATAATTAAGCCCCGCTTCTCTTGCTAAAGCAAACTCTGGAAAAGCTGTCATACCTATGACACCACCTCCCATACTCTGGAAGCATTTAGCATCAATTATAGTAGGAAATTGGGGTCCTTCTATACAAACGTAGCTCTGCTTAAAATGAATATCAAAATCAAACTCTTGTTTCTTTGCTCTAATTTCTTCAGCTATACTCTCTGTTATAGGTTTTGAAAGAGATACATAGTTAAGCAATCCCTGCTCACAAAAAGTAAATTCTCGTAAAGATTTTGTTCTATCAATAAACTGATATGGAATAACCATATCTCCAGGTTTTAACTCTTCTCTTAAGCTTCTAACTGAAGATAAGGCAATAATAGAAGTAGCACCATATTTTTTCAAAGCATATATATTCGCTTTGTAGTTTATTTGATGTGGTAATATATTCTGACCTAAACCAGTTCTATTTAGAAATAATGCTTCCTTATCCTCTATTTTTATTTTAAACAAACCATTAGAACACAAACCATATGGAGTTTCTCGAGAGAGTTCTTCTATAATTTCAAAATCATCAAAAGACTCAAAACCACTACTTCCTACAATTGCCCACATATCTCATTTATCCAAAAGTTGTTTCTAATATTTTTTTATCTTTACAAAAAAGTTCTATTCTAAATTTATCACCGATACTTACTACCCCGACACCTTTGGGTGTTCCTGTCATCAACAAATCATTTTCAGCTATAGTGATTTCATTTTGTTTTAAAAAATCTATAATTTGTTGGGGTTTATAAATCATTAAATCATAACTGCCTTGCTGAATTAAAGAGCTATTTTTATATGCTTTGAAGTTTAAAAATTCAACATTTTGATTATTGATTTTAACAAAGTCACTAATCACAGCACTATTATCAAAAGCTTTTGCTAACTCCCACGGAAGTCCTTTTGATTTAAGCTTTGATTGTACATTCCTATCAGTTAAATCTAAACCTAAACCTACCGCTTTTATATTTGAATCATTATCAAAAGCAAAAACTATCTCACACTCATAGTGTGTTTCTCTAGCTGACGATAATTTAAGATTTTTAGCTATACTTGAGTTAGGTTTGATAAATATTACCGGACTATCTGGAACTTCATTATTCAGTTCATGAATATGTTCAACATAGTTTCTACCTATACAAATTACTTTTGATTTTGTCAGATCAGTTTGCATAACTTACTTCCTTTTATGAATTGTGATTATTACAACTTAAAGTCTTCTCCGAGATATACCTTTCTAACCGTTTCATCAGCTAAGACTTCTTCTGGTGTACCAGCAGCGAGCATATTCCCAGCATTAACAATGTATGCTCTCTCACAAATATCAAGCGTCTCTCGTACATTATGATCTGTAATTAACACACCTATCCCTCTATCTTTAAGATGTCTCACAACTTCTTTAATCTCTATTACAGATACTGGATCAACTCCGGCAAACGGTTCATCTAGAAGTATAAACTTAGGATCCATAGCAAGAGCCCTTGCAATTTCAACTCTTCTTCGCTCTCCTCCAGATAAGCTCATACCTAAACTTTTACGTATGTGCTGAATACTAAACTCATCCAAAAGTTGATTTAGTTTTTCTTCAATTTGGATTTTACTAAGTTCTTTACGAGTCTCCAAAATAGCAACAATATTATCTTCAACACTTAGTTTTCTGAAAACAGAAGCCTCTTGAGGAAGATAACCCAAGCCTCTTCTAGCTCTAAGGTGAATTGGCATCTTTGTTACATCATCATCCCCCATATGCACCTTACCACGTGTTGCCGCGACAAGTCCTACAATCATATAAAAAGATGTTGTTTTCCCGGCTCCATTAGGTCCCAGGAGACCAACTATTTCACCAGTTGAAACTTTCATGGAGACATTATTTACAACCCATCGCGAACCATATTTTTTACCTAGTCTTTTTGCTTCTAATGTATATTTTTCCATTTTAAACCTGTCTGCTTTAATTAAGTTGTAGAGTTATATGTATTTAAGCCTCTAACACTTCCTTTTTGTCTATCTTTCTCATAGTCACTAATAGGAGTTAGACCTGTATCAATTTTAGTCTGTTTCTGTACTCCATCTAATATTATTGTTGATCTTTTATTTTCACTACCAGGAATTGATATTAGATCATGTTCAATATCAAAAATAACTTTTTCACCCTTATAAACATTATCATTCTGGAAGGCCACAGCCTTTCTGTACATTTCTAGATGCTTGTCATCAACATGATAGATTATCATTTTTGATTTACCCTCAACAGGACCTCTAGTCGCAGTCTTAACATCTTTATAGTCAGGGTTTGAATTTGTTGGATATGTATAGAATTGGGAATTATGATTATCATCTGAAATCATAGTAAAAGTCTTTAGTTTATTTTTATCATCTAAATTTATTATCAATCTCTGCCCAGAGATGAAATTACATTCTTTTTCTTTAGAACATAGTTGTTTAGCTGTTTTTAACCAGCTTTCTTGTAGCTGCTCCAATGATAAATCTTTATTTCTTTCAAAGTAAACAACTCCATCTTTGGGTGTAGTAGGTTTATGGCAAAGTATATGGTTGTTATGGATTTGCATTACAAATACATTACCTAAATAAGTTATGATATGTTGATCATGAACATAGACAACGCTATCAGCACATATTGTTACAGGTCCATATTCCCTTAGACTATTATCTTCAGAATTATCCTCTTTTTCATTATCAGCAACATTATCTTCCTGAACTACTGCATTATACATCGGAAGAGTATCGTCTATTTGGTTCACTTGCGTTTCCGAGAAGGCATTGGAAGTAAATATAAGTAAAGTCAATGCTACTACTACTCTAACTAGATGCATAATAACTCCTCACATTTTGACCTAGCTTTATAACTTTCGCATCTGAATTACCAGATGCTCCAATACCTGTTGTATTATTACCAGTCTCAGGATCATACATCTTTGTAAATCTAGCATTATAAAAATCTTTTGAACCAGAGTTATAAAACATCTCTGAGGTTTTAATAAAGATCCTGTCCAAAGAGGAGTTTTTATCCTCTTCAGTTTGATTACCTGATGAATCATTACTAGTATACATGATTGCATCAACACCATCATATAAGTGAGTTAAATTTTGGCCAGTAAACTGTTGAATATAACCATACTTAGACTTAACCTGCCACTGTAACTTACCTGTTTTATCGTCATAGCTTTTTTCTGTAAGATTAATCATAAATAAGTCTTGATTAATATAGCGTCTTAATTCTTTTGAGAAATAATTCGTTACTAAATTACCTTTTACATCATATTTATTGTATGTAAAATCATAAGCTTTTAACTCGACCCTATTCTTCTGTTGACTAGTTTTTAATGGTTTTGCACCATCTAAAGCATTGTAACTTATATATAGCATAGCTAAGATAATAATGACTATGGAAAGTACGTTAGCAAATAAAGAATACTTAGTGAAAAACTTCATATTTTTGTTTATTTAACCTCACCAATCTCAGTAAAATCTTTAATAACCTTATCATAAAAACCTGATTGCTTAATAATATAGTCACAAAACTCCCTAACTGCAGCATTACCACCATTATTTTGGCATACATAATTTGCATATTCTTTTACTATTGATATTGAATCTGTAGGCGTTGCAGACAATCCTACCTTGTTCATTAATACAAGATCTGGCAAATCATCACCCATATAAGCAATATCCTGATCATTTAGACTATATTTATTTTTTAAGCTTTCATATGCTTTGATTTTATTCTTTTGGCCTTGATAAATATCCTGGGGATCTAGACCTAAACTTTGAAGTCTCTGCTGAACAATATTTGATTCTTTACCAGTTATAATTGCGACTTTAATACCCAGTTTCTGAAGCAGAACGATACCAAGACCATCTTTAACATTAAAGTTTTTAAACTCATTTCCGTCATTTGAGATTATTATTCTACTATCTGTAAGGACACCGTCGACATCAAAGATTACTAGTTTAATACTATTTACGACATTTTGCTTCATACTAAATTTCATGAAAATATTGAATTCGATATGAAATATTATCACAAATGACTTAGAGACTAAAATATTAAAAACAAAAGAAGAAATTATTTATAATTATTTACAGATTTTTCGATTTCTTTTTTAGCAAAAGCGACATCATCCCAGCCATCAACTTTTACCCACTTACCAGAATCAAGATCTTTATAATGAGTGAAGAAATGCTCAATTTTTTGTTTTAAAGAAACAGGTAAATCATCAACATCATTTATATGATCATATTCCTTAGTTAATTTAGAGCTTGGTACTGCAATAATTTTTGCATCAACACCACCATCATCTTCCATTTTGAAAACACCAACTGCTCTACAGTTAATCACACAACCTACCGCAAGAGGATATGGAGCCAATACTAACACATCAATTGGGTCGCCATCATCATAAAGAGTATTTGGTACGAAACCATAGTTACAAGGATATCTCATAGTAGATGACATAAATCTGTCAACAACTATCATGTCACTATCTTTATCAAACTCATACTTGATCGGATCACTATCTTGAGGTATTTCAATAACAACATTGAAATCATTAGGAATATCTTTTCCACAAGGTATATTTTTTAGCATAACAATTTCTCCTATATTTTTGCTAAAGCATAAACGCTTGATACACTACACAAGAGTCTATCATAAAAACCTTTGTATTTATAACCTATAAATATTAAAATACTTTGAGATATTACTTAATAAGTTACACTTTAACAAAAGTTTAAAGAGGAAAATTATGAAATTTAAAAAGATGGCTTTATTAACAGCTAGTTTGGTTGCAACTACAGCATTCGCAGCACCCAATATTTCTTCTAGCTCAGACCCATATTTTAATGGAGGTAACGGACTAGCACAGAAAGATATAATAGTAAGACCTGTAAATATTGAGCTAGATGCTCCAGCATGGGTAGCTATGAATTATCGCACTGGTGATGTAGTTAGTGAGAAAAATATGGATGTGAGAAGACCTCCTGCTAGTTTGACCAAAATCATGACATCTTATATTGTTGCCAGTGAAATCAAAGCAGGAAACCTTAGTTGGGATACTATGGTACCAATAAGTGAAAAAGCTGCTTCAACTGGCGGATCTAAAATGTACGTAAAAGCAGGAGCTAAAGTTTCTGTTAAAAATTTAGTAACAGGAATGGATGTTGTATCGGGTAATGATGCTACTATAGCTTTAGCAGAATATATCGGTGGTACTGCCGATGCATTTACTGATCTTATGAATCAAACAGCAAAAGCAATTGGAATGAATAATACTCACTTTGCCAACCCAGATGGGTTGCCTGGAGGAGAACAGTATACAACTGCGCATGACATGGCATTACTAGCTAGATCTTACATATATAATTTCCCTGAAGCATATGAGATATACGATGACAGAGGTTTGGTTTGGAATGCTACAGAGCAAGAATCTGTAAGTATAGCAGATCGCAAGCAATGTTTACCTAAATTTGATCGTTCAAGCGGTAATGTTTTAGAAAGTTTTACTGCAAAGGGGCTAGACTCTCAAGCTCAAGATAAGTGCTCAAAACTATTCCCTAAAGGCGACAACTTTGTACTTCAAAACAATAGAAACAGGCTTCTATTCACTTTTGATGGTGCTGATGGCATGAAAACAGGCCACACAGATGCAGCTGGCTATTGCTTAGTATCCTCTGCAAAACAAGATGGTGAAAGATTCATCTCTGTAGTACTTGGTACTAGTAGCTCAGCTAAAAGAGATTCAGAATCTTCTAAATTATTGAGATATGCTATAAGTAAGTATGAAAATGTCTTATTATACAAAGCTAACTCTCCAGTCACAATAAGTGCAGATAACATCCCTAACGCCAAAGCTGGACAAAAGATAACTGTAGCCTCAACTCAAAATATTTATAAAACCGTACCTAAAACTTATATTCCATTCTTAAAGCAAGGTATTGTGTTTACATCCGGATTAAAAGCTCCAATTAAAAAAGGACAACCAGTAGGTGAACTAGTCATAACTCTTGGAGACACTAAAGAAAAAATAGCAAGTGTACCAGTGATATCTATGAATGATATATCACAAAGAGGTTGGTGGTAAACCCCAAAATAAGAGGATTTATAATGTCTGAAGATAATAACAATAATCAGCCAGAAACTTTTTTTGAGTTTCCCTGTCAATTTCCAATAAAGATTATGGCTAACCCACAGAAAGAGACTGTTGAATTTATTCTTAAAGTCTTTGAAAAACATGTTCCAAAACATGATGAAATTGATTTTAATACCAAAGAAAGTAAAACTGGTAAATATATATCTATTACAGCCATATTTACAGCTGATAGCAAACAACAGTTAGATAATATTTACAAAGAAATTTCTAGCCATCCTGAAGTACACATGGTTTTATAATAATTATTACTCTATGAAAGAAGATATCATAATTAGAGACTTAGGATTACAGCCATATTCTGATGTTTTTAAACAAATGGCTGATTTCACAACTGAACGTGACAATACTACTAAGGATGAGATTTGGCTTGTTGAACACCCGAGTGTTTTTACACAAGGAAAACATGGCAAACCCGAACATATCCTAAATCTGCACAATATACCTATTGTTGAAACTGATAGAGGTGGACAAGTTACATATCATGGTCCTGGTCAAGTTGTAATATACTTTATGCTTGATATAAAAAGAAATAAACTTGGTGCAAAAAAATTAGTTGATGTAGTAGAGCAAGCCTGTATCAATATACTTCAAAAGCACTATAACCTTGACCCTCACATTATTGAGAATGCCCATGGCATATATATTGATAATAAAAAAATAGCTTCTCTTGGCTTAAGAATAAAGCAAGGTAAAAGCTACCACGGCATTGCTATAAATACTAAAATGGATCTTACGCCATTCAGTTATATTAACCCCTGTGGATATAGTGATTTAGAGATGTGCCAACTATCGGACTTTATCGATAACATTGATACTAAAATAGTTCAAAAACAATATGTCGATGAGTTTATAAAAATAATTAAAGCTTAACCAAGCTTTAATTATTTATTTCAAGCTGCATTTTTATGCAGATCTTCTTTAACATTTTTTAAGAATCTTTTCGATTGAACTTTATCACCAAATATATCGTACTTAATAGTTAGCGTTGATGAATTGTCAGCTATTCTAGTCACACTAATACTAAACGTCCCTTTGAATCTCTCCGAGTTAACATCGCCATCAATCTCTGATGCTTGATTAGTTATAATATTCTTAGTAATAGTGACACCTGGCATTTCTCTAAGAACGTGCAAGACTGAATTGCTAACATCTATGACAGAGTAATCAAGGTTCTCAGAATATGACGCAGCTTGATCAACACCATAAACACCTGCTCCGATTAATAAACAGCTATTAAGACTAAACGTACTTGATATTAGTATAAATATTAATACTATTTTTTTCATCATAAAATTGAATAAATAAAAATTAGCAAAAATATAGCACAGCTAAGTATAAAAAGCCATTTTAGTTGAGAAATTTATTAATAAGAAAATTTATAAAAATGTTTTTAAGAATGCCGATCTTGATGGATGCTTTAGCTTTCTTAGAGCTTTTGCTTCAATCTGCCTAATACGTTCTCTGGTTACATTGAACTGCTTACCTACTTCTTCAAGAGTATGATCTGTATTCATACCAATACCAAAACGCATCATAAGAACTTTTGCTTCTCTTTCAGTTAAACCCGTATCAATAAGCTCCTTAATAGCCTCTCTTAAGTTCTCTAAGTTTGCAGCCTCAATTGGGGAATAATTATTCTTATCCTCAATGAAGTCACCTACTGTTGAATCTTCATCGTCACCAATTGGACTCTCCATAGAAATAGGAGTATGCGAGATATTAAGAATCTTTTTAAGCTTATCCTTAGTCATATTTGGAGTGTATTCAATAATCTCCTCTTCTGTAGCTTCACGTCCTTTCTCTTGAAGTATTTGACGCTTAATTCTATTAACTTTATTGATAGTTTCAATCATATGAACTGGAACTCGAATTGTTCTAGCTTGATCTGCAATAGAACGAGTGATTGCCTGACGAATCCACCAAGTTGCATAAGTTGAAAACTTAAAACCTTTTCTGTAATCAAACTTATCAACAGCCTTCATTAGACCAATATTACCTTCTTGTATAATATCTAAGAAATGCAAACCTCTATTGGTATATTTTTTAGCCTCTGAAACAACTAGTCTTAAGTTTGCTTCTATCATTTCTTTTTTAGCTTGAGTAATTTTTGCTTCACTCTTAGAAATTTCAACATTAACTTTTTTAAGTTCTTCAACTTTCATCATCATCAGAGTCTGAAATTGATTAATTTGCTTAGTTAAGTTATTAATTTCTTTGATAGTGTTATCTGTAAATTTATATTTTTTAGTTAAAGGCTCCAGCCACTCAACAGAGCCAATTTCATATACCTTGATAAACTCCTGACGAGGAGTTTTTGATCTTTCTACGCACAATCTAAGTATTTTTCTCTCGAACTCTTTAACTCGAGCATAAGGGAGTCTAATGTAGTCAACCAATTTCTGCAAGTGAGAAGTAGATAACCTTAAACATTCAAACTCTTTGACTATTTTGTTATATAGTTTTTTATTAGGTTTTTCCTGGTACTCCTCAAACATTTTCTCAAGGTTTACAAAGAAATTATATGCTCTTTGAGTATCAATCTTCTCATCATGATCATCTTCCGCAACTTTTTCTTCTGTAATCTGCTCATCACTGAAGCCCGCTATAATTTCATTAAAGCGAATATACTTAGCTACAGACTCATCTTCAATATCTTGTGATGACATGTAATCATCAGCTTTTTCCTCTAATTCACGAAAGCGTTCAATATAAGTTTTAATAACTATTGGGTAACTCAAAATAGTACTAAAAACTTCCGTAGTACCTTCTTCGATTCTGATGGCGATATCAGTCTCACCTTTTTTATCTAAAAGATCTACTATACCCATTTCTCGCATATACATACGGATAGGATCAGAAGTCTTACCTTTCAAATCATCTAAGTTCGCCTCACTTACTTTTCGCTCATCATCTTCATCTAATTGAGGGGTTCTATCATAAACATCAATACCAGCATCTATAAGTATAGCTTCTATTTCTTCATACTTTTTAGGATCATCTGACACATCTCCTGGTAATGCATCCAGAATATCTGCTCTAGTTAAATAACCTCTTTCTTTACCATCAACTATCAAATCTTTTAGATCAGAAAGTAAATCTTCTCTTGTCATCTATTAATACTCCAATAGAATTTTTTATATTTTATTACCTAATTTTGCTACTAAATACTTACGTTCCATCTCTTGAACATCTGTCCTAAAAGGTAGAGACCCTAAATGATTAAGCTGCTCTTTTACACTATTAGCTTCAATCCTTTTTAAGTCATTTAATATCTGACTGCAATACTTTTCGCCATCAGATTTTTTTCTAGCCTTGTTAATGCCATAACTCAATAACTCAAAGAAATACTCTCTATAGTCAGGATAGTCCTCTGCCAAAAACTGTATCAATACCACAGTTTCTATTTGATTAGATGAGTCTTCTTTTAAAATTTTCAAGCTTTTTACAAGAATATCAAGATTTTTTGAAGTAGAAAATATTTCAAAGTCATTTTCTTTTAGTAGAATGCGAAAATCATCAATATTAACAAAAATTTCAGCTAACACTACCTCTTCAAGTAAAATATTTTTTGAAAGCCTTTTTTGCTTAATCATATGATTACTACTCTTATTCATATTATCAATATTAAATTTTTGCTTTCCTAGCTTGATTAATCTTTTTACTTGATCAGAACTAATATTTATTTTCTCTGAAACGGTTGATACAATACTCTCTGAATAAATATTTTCATCAACATCAGATAAAAAATCTTTTAAATTCTCCAAAATTTCTGCTTTACACTCAGCTTTAGAAATATCTCTATTGCCTATTATATGTTTTATTATAAAATCTGAAACCAACAAAGAGTTATCTAGTTCACTCTGGAAACTTATCAACCCATGTTCTTTGATATAATCGTCAGGATCCTTTCCTCCCTTTAGAGTAAGTATTCTAAGTTTTTTATTACCATCTAAAATAGGTAAAATTATTTTAATACTTCGGATAGCAGCGTTTTGTCCAGCGCTATCCCCATCAAAGCAAAGTATCACTGAGTTACTCTCACGGAATAGTATTTTTGCATGATTTTGTGAAAATGCTGTTCCTAACGTTGCCACAGCAGAGTAAAAACCATATTGAGCCAACCCAACAACATCCATATACCCTTCTACAACAATAAGACTTTGATTTGCCAACTCAGGGTGTTGTTTTTTTCTCTCTCTATATTCATATAATCCATACAAAATATTATTTTTTTGAAAAACTATAGTTTCTGGTGAGTTCAAGTATTTAACTGTATCAGAATCATCAATCACCCTACCGCCATAACCAATAACGCTTCCTTGAATATTTCTGATAGGAAACATTATTCTATTGCGAAAACGGTCATAAACATTTCCTTTATCATTCTTTATTGAAAGACCTGTATCAATTAATATATCTTCAGATACATTAACAGATTTAGCAAGCTGGGTAATATTATTCCAACCTTCTGATGCATATCCAATACCAAACACTTTAGCTAATCCACTATCGATTCCTCTTTTCTTAAGATACTCTATAGCTTTTTCTTTTGATACTGAATTACCAAGATTCCAACGATAATATTTTTGAGCTATCGCTAAAAAACCAATGCACTTATTAAAAAGATGTTCTCTTTGCAAATCTTCTTGTGAATAATTCTCATATTCAATGGGTTTCCCCACAATATCTGCTAAATTATTAACTGCTTCTACGAAGTCTAAATTATTTATTTTTTTAACGAAAGTTAAGGCATCTCCAGATACACCACACCCGAAGCAATGAAAAAATTTCTTTTGAGTATTAACATAAAATGAAGGCGTTTTTTCATTATGAAATGGACAACATGCTTTATAATTTTTTCCAGATTTCTTGAGATTGACATATCTAGACACAACATCTGCAATATCAGCACTTGCAACAAGCTCTTTTATAAAACTATTTGAAATCTTTTTTGCCATACTGATAAAATCTGAAAGTTAAGATAAGTTTGACTTTACTATAGCACTTACTTTACTCATATCTGTTCTACCAGCAAGCTCTTTTTTTACACTAGCCATTATTTTACCCATTTCTTTCATTGAGGTAGCTCCAACAGATTCTATTGCTTTTTGAACAATAGTCACAACCTCTTCATCACTAAGCTGTTTGGGCATATATTTAGTCAAGATTTCAATCTCTTTTTTTTCACCCTCTGCAAGCTCAGCTCTTTCTGCTTGTATGTATTGATTATAAGAGTCTTGTCTTTGCTTGATCATTTTTGTTATTACAGCTGTAACAATATCATCTGTAATATCAATTTTCTCATCAATTTGTTTTTGCTTAATGGCCGACATAGCCATACGAATAGTAGTTAATCTATTTTTATCTTTATTTTTCATTGACTCTTTCATATCAAGAGTCAATTGATCAAAAATTTGTGACATTTTAAAAAAGAATTCCTAGTGAAAGGGAGAGTTAAACTCTCAACGGTGAATTAAATAATATACTACCTTCTAGCCATCATATTGCTCTTGTAAGCTCTTTTGACAGCAGCAGCTTTCTTTCTTTTACGTGCCCAAGTTGGCTTTTCAAAGTACTCTCTACGACGTAGTTCAGATACTATTCCAGCCTTCTCACAAGATCTCTTAAATCTTCTAAGAGCAACATCAAAAGGTTCTCTTTCTTTAACTCTAACGCTTGGCATACCCTCTCACCTCACTTAAATGCCAGTTTAATTTAAATTTAACAAAACTACAGCTCTTTACCCAAAGCTGATAGACAAATTTACAGGCTATCATTCTACCATATAACAATATAAATGCAACATAGCTACAACTTATTTACACTAACCCAAAACCTATCTATATATTACACAGTACCCCCACTATATTTATAGTGTATAAAATGCTATTATTCCAAATTAAGAAATTAGAAACATATATAGGTTTATCACTTTGATAAAAAGAACTAAGCTTTTAGTAGCTATATCTATATTTGTAGCAAGCGCAAACCTATCTTACGCATCTACTCGTAGCGAAATACAATCTCTTGTAAAAAAGTATAACTTATCTAATGCTAAAATTGCTGTAGCAGCCCAAAGAACTATGACAGGTGCTGATCTGTATGCCTATGCTGAAAACAGATCAATGAAACCTGCAAGTAATAATAAGGTATTTACAATCGTCTCAGGATTATTTGCTATTCCTAGTAACTTTAGATTTACAACTACTGTTATGTATCCATCTAATAGAATATCAAACCATACTCTCTATGGTGATATGTATATAAAATTTACTGGTAATCCAGCCCTTACTGGTAGTCAGTTATCATCATTGATAAGAAAAATAAAAACAGAAAAAGGAATATCTAAAATTACAGGCGATGTATATCTTGTTGGTGTATTTTCAGGACCATATATCCCTAGGGGTTGGTCTAAAGAAGATAAAACATTATGCTATGGTGCACCGGCTTCTAGCTTTACATTAAATAGAAACTGTACTGTTATAAAACTAGTTAAAAATCCAAATAGTTTAACTACTAGAGTTGTAGAGCTTAGCAATGCTAGCAACATTGACATAAAAAATTCAGCTAAATATACAAGTGCAACAAAGGCTACGATTTTATCAATGAATGATGATAACGTGGTATATATAAGTGGATATTTATCTAGAACAGCTGAAAAAATGTTTAAACTGGCAATTAGAAACCCTGCTTTAAAGACAGTAGATACTGTTAATGATTTTTTAAGTTCTAGTGGAGTAAAACATGGTAAGGTACTTATTGCTAGTGATATTCCAGCTGGTTATGAATCACAAATAACAACAAGATCAGCAACAATTGGACACTTCTTTGACCAAACTCTTAAACACTCTGACAATTTATATGCAGAAACTATACTAAATACTATTGGTTTACAAGAAAAAGGAATTGGCTCAACTAAAGCGGGTACTGAAGCTGTTCAAAGCATCTTATATTCAAAACTAGGATTAGACACGTCTGCTTTGACTATGTATGACGGATCTGGATTATCACATCTGGATAGAGTTAGTCCTGAATTTATGGTTGATTTCTTGACTAAAACTTTTAACAGTAAAGTTGGTAAACAATTCTATAATTACCTACCTTCATCTGGAATAAGTGGTACCATCGCATATAGAATGGGAGGCAAACTGCTTGGTCGAGTACATGCAAAAACAGGTACATTATCTGGAGTATCAACACTATCAGGCTATGTTTTAACTGCAAAAAATCATCGCATCTCATTTTCGATCATGCTAAATGATCTCAAGTATTCTGATCGTTACAATGCTCGTAGATTCCAAGATAAAGTTGTGGATGTTTTTTATAGGAATTTATAATGAAAAAGATAGTAAAACTAATACTGATTACCACAGTCATATTACTCTTGAGTTCTTGCTCAACAGAACCTCCAAAAAATATAAACAATGCGTGTAGTATAATCCACCAATATCCTGACTGGTACTACGACATGATAGACTCCTACGATCGTTGGGGGATACCTCTAAATATACAAATGGCATTCGTACGTCAAGAATCTTCATTCAGGGCTGATGCACAACCTTCTATGCAATATTATTTTGGCTTTATTCCAAAAGGTAGAGCATCCAGCGCTTATGGTTATGCACAGGCTCTAGATGGCACATGGGAGCATTATAAGAAAGAAACTAAACAATCTTTTGTCTCACGTTCTGATTATGCTGATGCCGTAGATTTTATAGGTTGGTATTTAAACAATGTCCATAATAAAACAGGTATAAGTAAAACAAATACTTATGATTTATATCTTGCATACCATGAGGGTATTGGAGGATATAGAAGAGGCAGCCATAGAAATAATTCATTCTTAAAAAACTATGCCCGTAAAACCGCTGATGTAGCTCAAAAATATGCTATACAATTACAAAACTGTGAAGTACCTCGCAAACCCCTACTGTCATATATTTTCTAAAGGTAAGTTATGAAATCAAATATTTTTAAGCATACTGTAAATATTCGCTTTGCTGACACTGATAAATATGGACATGTAAATAACTGTACCTACTTTAACTATTTTGAAGAAGCTAGAACAACATGGGCATATGAAAATAGTGGATTAATGTCTTGGGCCACTCAAAACTCTATCCAACTTGTAATTACAGAACAAACCTGTAAATACATCTTACCACTACTACACCCTAATAAGATTGAAGTAACTCAACATATTACTAAAATTGGTGCAGTAAGCATCGAATTTGATTATGAGATACGCTTAATTAATAATGAACAAGTTATTACAAAAGCAAGTGCTAAACTTGCTTGTTACAATACAAAGACAGGAAGATTACAAAAAATACCTAATGAACTAAAAAAGATGATTTTTGAAAAAAATGACAGAAACTAATAAACAACCTTTAAAAAAGCTAGAAAAACAAATACTTAGAAAAACAGCCCAAGCAATTAATCAATACAACATGATTGAAGATGGCGATAAAATAATGGTGTGCCTATCTGGCGGTAAAGACTCATACTGTTTGCTTGAAATGCTTTTATTACTCCAAAAGAAAGCTCCTATAAAATTTGATATCATAGCTGTAAACTTGGATCAGAAGCAACCAGGATTTCCTGAAGAGATTTTACCTAATTATCTTAAAACTAAAGATATAGAATTTAATATCATTGAAAGAGATACTTATAGTGTTGTTAAAAGAGTTATACCAGATGGTAAAACTACATGTGGATTATGCTCGAGAATGAGGCGTGGCATTCTGTATGATTTTGCTGAGGAGAACAATATTACAAAAATTGCTCTAGGACACCATCGTGATGATATCATAGAGACATTTTTTTTAAATCTCTTTTATAACGGCACTATCAAATCAATGCCTGCAAAGTTATTAAGTGATGATAAACGTAATATTGTAATTCGTCCTCTTGCTTTTGTAAGTGAAAAGGAAACACTAGAATATTCTGAACTAAAAAATTTCCCGATAATTCCTTGTAACCTATGTGGTTCACAAGATAATTTGCAAAGAGTATTTATAAAAGATATGCTTAATAGATGGGAGAATAACAACCCTGAAAGAAAAAACGTTATATTCAAAGCTCTATCAAATATTTCTCCATCTCAAATGTTAGATAAAGAGCTTTTTGACTTTTTTAATATCACAAAAGATGATATTCAAAGATAAATAAGGAGATAAGATGAAACTAAAAAAAATAGTTGCGATAATGTCATGTACTGTCCTAGGAGTAGCAATTGGTTCATGCTCAACAAAAGAAACAACTAGTGAGACTAAAACTCAAGCTATAGCTACTAGTACTCAAACTCAAACAAAGGATACTTCAATTAATAACAGTTTAAAAATGGGATCTGATGCAAGTTATGTAGTCGGATACCAGGTTGGGTCTGGAATTGCTAGACAAGATTTTGGGCTATATGACAAACAAACAGTCGCAGGTTTTGCTGATGCTCTCAACAATGAGAAGCCTAGAATTTCTGAAAGTCAAATTAGAAGAAATATGGAAACTCTAAAAGATAGGATGATTAAAAAGCAGTTAGACATAGCTAAGCTAAATAAAGTCAAATCAGATGAGTTCATGTCGCAAATTGCTAAAATGGATAATGCTGTTGAAGTAAATGATGGTGTTTACTACCAAATGGTTAAACAAGGTGATGGTAAAAAACCTTCTGCAGATAGCACAGTAACTATTGCTTACAAAGGAACAACACCAGTAATAGCTTATGAAGACGACAAATCAAAGCTTAATGATGTAAAAGAAGGTAAACTCATAGGACCAAGTTTTGACTCAAGTGAAAACGCAACCTTTCCTCTTAGAAACCTAATAGAATGTTGGAAAGACGCTATCCCTAAGATGCCTAATGGTTCTACTTTTATATTATACTGTGCTCCCAACAAAGCTTATGGGACTAGAGCTCCTGCTACAATAGGACCTAATCAAGCGTTAGCTTTCGAAATTACACTTAAAGATTTTAAATAATAACTAATTTTTTCTCTTCACAGCTAAATCACACAGTAAGATCATAGCTTGCTTATATTCTGATTCTGGTAAGAAACTTATCGATTCTTTTGCTTTTTCAGCATATTGACATGCAACTTGATAAGAGTATTCAACAGCACCACTATTTTTAACTATAGCTATAATTTCGTTTATGTCATAGTTTCCTTTTTCAATGGCTTCTTTTATTTTCTGTTGTTCTTGATTTGAAGTATTTGCTAACGCATAAATCGTTGGTAGCGTCATTTTACCTTCATCTAGATCATCACCAATATTTTTACCCAGACTTTCCGCATCAGAAACATAGTCTAATACATCATCAGCTATCTGAAAAGCATTCCCCAAATAGACACCATAGTTTTTAATACTATTTTGAAATTTACTATAACTTTGCCTATCAAGGCTAATTACACCAGCTAACTCACATGATGCTTCAAATAATTTAGCGGTTTTACAATATATGACATTAGTGTAATCTTCCTCTGTCAAATCAATGTTTCTAGCGTTTAATAGTTGAAGCACTTCACCTTCCGATATTTTATTAGTAGCATCTGCTAATATTTGCATAATTTGCATATTATCTAAACCTACCATCATCTGAAAAGCTCTAGAGTATAGAAAATCTCCGGTTAATACACTTGCAGCATTGCCAAAAACATTATTAGCTGTCTCTTTGCCTCGACGTAGGTGCGAATCATCAACTACATCATCATGTAGAAGAGTTGCTGTATGAATAAACTCTATAATTGCAGCACATGCTAGATGATCTTTGCCAGTATAATTTAGAGCTCTAGAAAATAGCATCACTAACAAAGGCCTAAGTCTTTTGCCACCACTATTTATGATATAGTGACTAATTTGATTGATAAGAACAACATCTGATGAAAGAGAGTTGATTATAAACTCATTGTTATTTTCAATATCTTGTTTAATTAACTTCTGAATATCTTTTAAGCTTTGCATTTTATTTATATATTTTAAGACTTTGAGTTAGTTAGATTTAAGAATAAAGTAGCAGAATATATTTATCAACCATATTTAGTTGATATTATCTAGTTGTCTTCATCTTTTGAAATTCTGAAATGTTTTAATATCTCTTTATCTTCTAAGGTTAAAGATTGATCTTTACTATTAGCCCCATCATCAAAACCTTTAATAAACTCTTCACAATTTTGTTTGTTTATGACAAGCATTTTTTTTAGTTTTGACTTGTATTGAGTTGCAATAATCATTCCTACTTCATAAGAATCTTTATCTGAAATTTTGTTTATATCAGGTTTATGATCTAAAATAGTATCATCAAAACCAGAAATGAAGTCTTTTTTAATAATTTCTTGATTCATAGCACTAAAACTTTTATGTGAAGCTTTACCCAGTGCATCACCAATTGAATAAGCTGTATATGTTTTTGAGGTATTATCCAATGCAAATACTAGAGAGCAAGCACCTAAAGATAATATACACACTAAAAATTTAATAATTTTTTTCATACTTTAATTTTTTCTAAAAATACTGATCACTAATTTTAACATAAAACACGTGGTGTTCTATAACTCTAGTTTATAGAAGTATTTAATATTTGCTTTGAAAGCATTCCTTTATAATAGAAATATTGAATAATTTGTATAGATACCAAAATAAATAGGCAACTAGAAACTATTATTGATACAATAGGCCATCCTAAAAATATAGCACTATTTATATCACACATAAGGCTAAGTACAGAAAGTCCTAAATAGAATATACTAAACCCTTCTGCTTGTTTTTGGCGAAAATTTTTATATATCTGAGGTAACCAATATACATTATATATTACCCCACTAATTGAGCCACTCCATAACAAAGTCTGTTGGCTCAGCGATATAAATTTGACTATATAAATAACAATCAGTAAGAATAACAAAATAAACACAGTATGTATAAATATATTTCTCTGCCTTCTGTCATTTAAGATTTGAAGTTGCTGGACTGTTAAAAAGCTTAAAAGAATAATATCAACTAAGATATATTGCCATTGCATATTAAACCCTATCGCATATATAAGATCTAGAGAATTCGCAAATATCATTAACGAATGAGTCCAGAGACTAATTTCAAATGTCTTATGCTTGAACTGATTATGGATGGTTTGTGGTAAAAAATGAATAAAATATATTACTAATGATATGTTTAAAGTTATATAACCTAAATATTCCACGGTTAATCTCCTATTATTTCTAAGTTAAATAATAAGAATTTGAATGATATTTATAGAAAATAATCAAACAAACTCCCTACGCTAATACTAATTAGATCAGGTACAAAGGGTTATTTTCTCAGCCATCTTATTCGAGTAAGATAGCACCCCTGTTGTCTTTAGGCGTTAATATAGCATAGGCAAAATTAATTTGATATATTTAATCGGTAAATCAAAGCATCACTGAAATAACCATTAGCTTTTTTATAATAGTTTTTGCGCAATGATACCTCAATAAAATTGACTTTTTTATATAAAGATATAGCTTTAGTATTATTGATATCGACTTCTAATAATATTTCTTTAACTTCTTTCCTGGCAAGATGATTAATTGAATATTTCAAAAGCTTATATGCAACTCCTCTACCTTGCGTAGACGTATCAACACATATATACAAAAGTTCTGCTGTTTCAAATATATAGTTAAAAATAGCAATAGCAGCAAGCTCACTATCAATCATAAAACCTAAAACGGTGTCATTAGTTAATGAATCTTCGATTTGTTTATCTGACCAGCTAAAATCTTTATCAGTAGCTCTTACTAGCTGAATGGTTTTTGTTAGAAATGTAATATCAAGCTCTAAAATCTGCATACTTGTATAAATTTGATAATATTGCTTTTTTATTCTGAATCTTTAATAACTCACAATTATCACAGATAAAGTCTTTTTCTGAAAGATTAATCCCCTTTAAATCATTGAAATCTTTGATATCATTAGATTTATATATATATACACTAGACTTAAAAAATAAACTATTAGCAACTTGTTTTAAAAAACCAATATCTAATTTATCACTTAAAAGTATGTTTATAATTTTAGAACTATCTATCATATTAGTGTAGATAATTTCCAGCTCTTTTTTTGTTGCATCGTGAGAATTTTCATCTATGATTTCACTTTGAGTTTGTTTTATAAAACTATATGCTGGCTTCAACTCCCAGATATCAATATCAAAAACATCTTCTACTTGACGCACAAAATCCATTATTTTTTCTCTAATCTTTCAACTAGTTTTTTAGGAAACTTATATTCTTTTAACTTAACAGATTTTCTCAGTTTATTAACTTCTGAAGGATTAAGTTCTAGTGTTTTTCCTCTTGCAACAAACTTAGGAAGAACAATATCTCCAAATCTAACTCTAGTAAGTCTACTAACTGTAACACCTACAGCCTCAAACATTCTTCTAACCTCTCTATTACGCCCTTCGGATAAAGTTACATAATACCAAAGGTTTGCTCCTTCACCACCAGAAAATTTTATGCTGTTAAACTTAGCTAAGCCATCTTCTAGTTGTATTCCCTCTTTAAACTTACTTAAAGTTTCATCTGATAATTGTTGACCAAAAACTCTTACAGCATATTCTCTTTCGATTTCATAAGATGGATGCATCATCCTATTAGCTAAATCCCCATCTGTCGTAAAAAGTAATAATCCTGTAGTATTTATATCTAATCGTCCTACCATTATCCAACGTGACTTAGCTAATTTAGGTAGCGAATCGAAAACAGTCTTTCTATCTTTCTCATCTTTACTAGTACAGACTTCACCTTCTCTTTTGTGGTAAATAATGACTCTTGGTCTAGTCATAGGTTGACCATATAAATGTAAGGCTTTTCCATCAAAACTAATTTTATCTTTATCTGTAGCTTTATCTCCTAGAGTCGCTACTTTACCATTTACACGTACCCTTCCCTGTTGGATAAATTCCTCTATCTTTCTACGCGAACCTATGCCATATTTTGCTAGTAATTTCTGTAATCTTTCTGGAGTACTTTCACTCATTTGATTAATTCTACGCATTTTCATCTATATCCTTTTGATCTGCCGCTGAAAAGAACTTTTCAATATCCTCATCATTATAGTTATTAGAAGATAAAACTAGTCTTACAGCCGCAGCTTCATTTTTATTATTCGCATACTCTGCCAACTTTAACCTCATATCTAGAATAAGCTTATTATTAAAAAACGCTGTGTCATTCTTCATGCCATAAATAACCTTATAACATTCTTTGTACTCACCTCGTTCAAAATACATTTGGGCTAATCTTAATTTGGCTGCCTTATAGTCATCTCTAAACTTATCTGCTCTTTTCATATACGCTAGAGCATCATCTTTTTTACCTTGTTTATACATACATTGAGAGTATAAAAATAATGTTTGAGCCATATCATTATTATTTGACATAAACAATGATTCTTCAAAGAGTTCTTGAGCGCGACTATAGTCACTTTCTTGCATGCATAAAAACTGAGCATAAAAATTCATAGCTTCATAGTCTTTAGGATGATTATCAAGAGCTCTTTTGTAGTATTTTTCAGCAATTGTATTCGCTCCTATGCTTTGATAATAATATCCACCTGCATAATCTACAATTGCCAAATTATTATTGTGTTCTTTTGCTAACTCTTGTGCTTTTATAAGCTTAGTCTTAGCCCTTTCAAGATACCCTTCCGTAGAATATATTATAGCTAATTCAGAATTAATTCTCGTTGCTTCTTTATAGTTAGCTTTGGGGAAAGAGCTATTATCAAAAGAGTAATTGACCTCTTCTACATTTTGATTTCTATTATCCTTTTGAACTTGAGGGCTTGAACTACTGTTTGAACTATTAGGAGTTGAACACGAAGTTAGCATCCCAAAACATATTATAGTAACTAAAGCTCTTTTAAAACTAGCCTGCATTCTTATCACCAAGCTTCTTTAAATATCTTTGTTTTCTACTTGTTTTATCCATAACATCACCAGCTAACTGTCCACATGCAGCATCAATATCATCACCTCTAGTTTTTCTTACTGTAGTGACAAAACCATTATGTTGTAAATACTCTTTAAATCTATGGATACGATTATTACTAGGCTTCCTATATGGTGTTCCTGGATATGGATTAAATGGAATAAGATTTATTTTAGCTGGAACATTTCGAGAGCGTAACAATTCAACTAACCCTTCAGCATCTGATAAATTATCATTAACTTCTTCCATCAATGTATACTCAAATGTTATGTGCTTATGAGGACCTTTCTCAGCATAAAGTTTACATGCTTCAAGAAGTTCGTCAATATTATACTTTTTATTGATCGGTACTATCTCATTACGTAAAGAATCAGTCGCTGCATGTAATGATACTGCTAAAGATACTCCTGATTGCTCAAGTAAATCATATATTCTAGGAACAACACCAGATGTACTAAGAGTCACTTTACGTCGAGATAGCCCATATGCTAAATCATCCATCATAATATCCATAGCTGGAACCACATTCTCAAAATTCATCAATGGCTCACCCATACCCATCATAACTATATTTGTAACACTAAAATCATGTTCGCCATTGTTTTTTGATAAGGTTCTAGCAGCTATCCAAAGCTGAGAAATAACTTCGGCAGATGAAAGATTTCTATTAAACCCTTGTTTACCAGTAGAGCAAAAACTACAATTCAAAGTGCATCCAACTTGTGAAGATACACAGAGGGTGCCTCTACCATCTTCTGGAATAAAAACTGTTTCAACAGCACTTCCACCGACATCAATTAGCCATTTATGCGTACCATCTTTCGATGCTTTACTAAAAACTACTTTTGGAATAAATATTTCTGAAGTTTCCTGTAGTTTATTACGCAAATTTTTACCAAGGTCTGTCATCTTATCAAAATCAATGACCCCTTTCTTATGTATCCACTTAAAAACTTGTCTTGCATGAAATTTTTTTTCATTTATAGAAACAAAAAACTCTTCCATAGCTTTTTGATTTAACCCAAGTAAATTCACTTTATCTTGTTGCATAGAATTTCTCTTTCATTCTTATAAAATTATTCATTATAACCTATATCACCAGGTAAAATATTGTCATTCTCATATGTCAAATTAGCAAAGCTTGCAAACTGCCCATCAAAACGAACATGAACTGTGCCAATAGGACCATTACGTTGTTTACCAATTATAATTTCACCAAGATTTTTATTATCTTCTTTTTCTTTATTATAAACCTCATCGCGATAAATAAACATTATCAAGTCAGCATCTTGCTCTATTGCTCCAGATTCTCTCAAGTCAGACATTATCGGACGCTTATCTTGACGTTTTTCAAGATCTCTACTTAACTGCGATAATGCTATAACGGGAATATCTAACTCTTTTGCAAGTGCTTTTAATGATCTAGATATCTCTGATACCTCTAGGGTTCTATTATTTTCATAACCAGGTATTTTCATAAGCTGTAGATAGTCTATTAATATCATTGATAGACCACCGTGCTCATTATATAGTCTTCGAGCTCTTGAGCGCATCTCAGCTGGGGTTAAGCTTGATGTATCATCTATATATAAAGGCATATCACTCAATGATTTCATTGCACTTGTAATCTTAACCCAGTGAGCATCATTAAGCCGATTACACTCTTTAAGCAAATTCATCTCTACACGAGCCTGTGAAGCTAGCATCCTTGTGACAATATCCTCTGACGGCATCTCTAAACTAAAAACTAAAACTGGTTTATCTGCAATTTTAGCAACATTTTGAGCTATGTTTATTCCTAGTACGGTTTTACCCATTGATGGACGAGCTGCAATAATACCCATATTAGCTCGTTGTAAGCCAGAGGTCATTTTATCAAGATCAATAAAGCCTGTAGAAACCCCTGTCAATCCACTACCTGCATCGACTATTGCACTCATCCTATCAACTAATTTAGGAATAACTGATTTAATTGATTCAGGGCCCTTAACTAAAGTCTCTCTTTCCTTAGCCACATCAAGAATCCGGCTTTCGGCATAATCAATAACATCGTCAGGATTCTTAGAGTCTGCTGAATATATTTTTTGAACTATATCATTAACACTTGTTTGTAGACTTCTCAGCTTAGCTTTATCTTTTACAATATTTGCATATGTTTTTATATTTGAAACTGTTGGCGTATTAGTTGCCAAATCAATAATATATGATTCGCCTCCAGCATCATTTAGTAAACCTTCAGTTGCTAAATATTCACTCAAAATTAGAACATCAAATGGAGTATTTGACTGATTTAAAACAGCTATCTGCTTATAGATAATTTTATGTCTCTTATCAAAAAAATCATCAATTAGAAGAAAATCTTCAACTAGCTCTATATTATCATTGTTGAGAAGAATATTGCCTAGTATTGCCTTTTCCGCATCAACTGAATATGCAGTTTCAGCAACTTTAAATTGATAATCCATTGACATCAAAATCCTTATTTCATATACAAAAAAACCATGCCTAACACATGGTTTTTATATTAATTAAGATATTGTGTTAGTTTATATATTATAAAACTAAGCTTCTGCAGCTACAACATTTACTTTGATATCTGCATCTACATCTGTATATACATGAACAGTAAGTTCGAACTCTCCAGTAGTTCTAATAACTCCTTCCGGCATACGAACTTGGCTCTTTTCAATTTCTTTACCAGAAGCTTGAGATACTGCTTCAGCAACTTCAGCAGTACCAACAGATCCAAATAGTTTACCACCTTCTCCAGCTTGAGCTGCAACAGTGTAAACTTTATCTTTGATAGCATCTGCAGTTACAACTGCAGCATCAAATCTTGCTTTTTCTGCTTTTTCTAACTCAGCCTTTTGAGCTTCAAAAGTTTCGATGTTAGCTTTAGTAGCTTGAACAGCCTTACCAAAAGGGATAAGGAAATTTCTAGCATAACCAGGCTTAACATTAACTATATCACCTAATACACCAAGGTTTTCAACTTTTTCTTTTAAAATAACTTGCATTGTAATCAACCTCCAGTATTAGTTAAAGTGACGATCACAGTATGGTAATAACGCCAAGAATCTAGCTCTTTTAATAGCTGTAGCAAGCTGTCTTTGATACTTAGCTGATGTACCAGTTACACGACTAGGTACGATCTTACCTGTTTCAGTAATATAAGCTTTTAACTTATTCACATCTTTATAATCAATTTCTTTTACACCATCAACAGTGAAACGGCAAACTTTACGACGACTCATCTTAAAATCCCTCTATTAAATTACTTCTTTTTCATTAGTTTCCATCATGATTGATGGCTCTGTAACAGCTTCTTTCTTAGAAATTACTAAACGACGTAAAACTGCATCGTTATACTTTAAGTTTTCTTGAAGCTTCTCTAGAGACTCAACGTCACACTCAACATTGAATAACACATAATGTGCTTTATGAAGTTTCTCGATAGGATAAGCTAATTGACGACGTCCCCAATCTTCGAATCTATGGATTTTTCCGCCTTTTTCTTCAATGATTCCACGATATTTACCAAGCATAGCATCAAGCTGCTCAGATTGATCTGGATGAATCATTAACACGATTTCATAATGTTTCATTTTGTAAACTCCTTCCGGTTTATCATTGTTAGTTTTTTACTGATAAGCTATACAAAATTATTTTGCATAGCAAAGAGCAAGACATTATTATACTAATATAAACTCTTAATAACAATATAATATTTACAGAATATTATCCATTTAAATGAATACTGCCTTCTCTAATTACTATTTTTTTTCTTTTTAACAAAGTTCCTATAGCTCGCTTAAAAGCAGCCTTACTAATTCCAAACTCGCGCGCTATATCATTAGGGTTAGATTTATCATTAAAAGGAGCAGAACCATTATGCTCTACAAGATACTTTTCTACCAAATCAGCATTTCTATCTAAATCTTTGTGCACTAGCTGTAACGACAGATCTATACGCCCATCATCTCGAATATTTTTTATATATCCCTTAACAGATTGGCCAAAACTTAATCTCTTAAACACCTCTGAAGAATAAATGATTCCCCAATAACTGTTATTAATTATTGCTTTATAACCTATGTCTGTAGAATTCGCGATTATAAGATCCACTTCTTGATTTTGAGCTATATCATTACCTGCGTAATCTTTTATGAACTTATTGATCTTCGAAGAAGCTGTTATACGCCCATTAATCTTATCAAGATATAAATAGACAATATACGACTTTCCAATTTCAAATGGTCTATGTTGCTCGGCTAATGGTACAAAAAGATCCTTATCAAGTCCCCAGTCTAAAAAAGCTCCTATACTTGTAATATTTTTGACTCTCAAATAAGATACTTGATCTACGGTTGGAACTCTTTTTGTAGTCGCGATAAGCTCAGCCTTTGAGTTATGATACAAAAAAACTTCTACACTTTCACCAACGCTTACTGTATCACAGAATTCCGAACTAGCAATGTTTGCTGTACCAAGCTCCAAAGCATCTAGAACCAGCCAATTCGAAGTTTTTTCAAGAATCTTTAATCTAGAATATTTTCCTATTAAAATCAAAATATATACCATTTACTTAAAACATTTCTATATTATCACAGATAAAAACAATTAATAAATTTTTGATATTGTATTAAGGACAACACCTCTTATTTAAGATTATTATATTAGTATATAAAACCTTTTATCTATAAGCTTTTTCTTTTATAGTCTAATTACACTCTTCAAATTAAAATTTCTAAAATAATATGAAAAAAGCTTTTAATATAGTTATCTTTTTAGTAGTTTTAATCAACTGTTGTTTTGCAAAACAACTACTCCTACCTAAAAATACAATTGCTTTCTCTAGCTTACAAGGACAGTATTTATTAAAATCAGCACCAGAAAAATACTCACAACAATATTGGCAACTTGCAGAATATTTTACCACTGAGAAAGGCACTACGTTCTGTGGTCCAGCCTCCGCTGTCATGGTATTAAATGCTCTAAAAATTGAGCCAAGTCTATCACCAGCTCACATGCAATATTCAATATTTGATCAAAATAATATTTTCTATAATAAAGCTTTAATTAAATCTGGTATAACTCCTCAATGGGTATATGCAAAAGGGTTATCTATTGAGCAAACTGCTGAGCTAATCAACAAACAAAATACGATAGGCCCTAAGGCTTATGCAAAAGTAATTCACGCGAGCGAATTTAAAAATCAAGAACAGTTCCTTAATACAATGCTATCATCAATGAAAAAAGGAGATTATATAATTATAAATTATAAACGTAGTGATATGGGAGCTCAAGGAGGAGGACATTTTTCACCACTAGCAGCATACAACCCTAAAGAAGATATGTGGTTGCTTATGGACGTCGCCAGATATAAATACCCTTCAGCTTGGATAAGAACTATTGATTTATATCAAGCAATCCAGTCCAAAGACTCTTCGACCAACAAGTCACGAGGAATAATTATAATTTCTAAGAAAAAATATTAATCTAGCTAAACATATCTTTAAGTGCTAATATATTCTGCTTAGAATTTTGCTGACGCGTTTCTGCACACTCTTTTTCTGTACCTACCCAATATAGATCGGATTCTGGCAATTCATCAATAAATCTACTTGGAATAGAAATCTGTTTTTCACCAAATTTTTTACGATGCTTTGTCATTGTTATAGTCAAATTTTCTCTAGCTCTAGTGATCGCAACATAAGCTAATCGGCGCTCATCCTCTATGGAATCTTCCTCAATACTTTGCTGATGTGGCAAAATTCCTTCTTCCATTCCCATTATATAAACTTTTTTAAACTCCAAACCTTTGGAGGCGTGCATAGTTATGATTTGAACCTGATTATCATTTTTATCCTCATTATCTCTATCTAAGATATCGATCAAAAGCATTTTATTTAAAACTAAAGCAAGTGACTCAAGAGCATTATATGATTCGCCTTCAAGCTGGTTAACAATCCATTTAACAACCTCAATAACATTCGCATATCTAAACTCTGCTTGTTTCTCTGAAGAACTAGAATCTATAAGCCACTGTCGGTATGAAATATTATCAATAAAATTATTAATTATATTTTTTAACTCTTGAGCAGATATACTTGAATTTATTTCTTGCTGTGTATTCAGTATCAAATCTTTAAAAGATGATAAGTTTTTTTTGGTAAAATCACGTATTTCAAACTCTTCTAAGTTATATAAAGTATGAAAAAAGCTACAGTGATGATAACTTGCGTACTCTCCTAATTTATGAATAGTAGCACTTCCAACCTCACGTTTGGGAGTATTTACAACACGTAAAAATGCTCTATCATCATCCGGATTAACTATTAACCTTAAATACGAAATGATATCTTTGATTTCTGATTTGGAAAAAAATGAACTTCCGCCGCTAATTGTATAAGGGATTTTGTGCATTTGCATATATCTTTCAAGTAAGTATGCTTGGTAATTACTTCTAATTAGTATGGCGTAATCAGAGTTTTTAGATTTTGTTTTTACCCTATCAAAAAAAATATCACTAGTTATAAATTGTGCCTCATCCTCATCGTTTGTAAGACTAATAACCTTAATTTGCTCACCATAATCTTTATTTGACCAAAGTTTTTTGTCAAAAATATGGCTGTTATTTTCAATAAGCTTATTTGCAACATTAAGTATTCTGCCTGTAGAGCGATAATTTTGTTCCAGCTTAATAACTTTTAGGTCTTTGAAATCTTCTTGCAAATGGCGTAAATTTTCAGGTCGAGAACCTCTCCATGCATATATAGACTGATCATCGTCTCCTACAACTGTGAATTTATTTTTACCCTGAGTCAAATACTTTAAAAGCTGATATTGCGACTCATTGGTATCTTGATACTCATCAATGAGAATATATCTAAACTTGTCTGACCATAATTTCTGAATATTTGAGTAATTTTTAAATAACTGTATCGGTTGAAATATAAGATCATCAAAGTCAAAAGAGTTATAAGATTTTAGATATTTCTGATATTCTTTATATATAAAAGCTGCTTGCTCTTCAAGATCGTCCTTAGGTTGTATTTCATTAGGTGTTAGTAACGCTGATTTCCAAAATGATATTTTTGATTGAATAAACCCAGCATTTTGTTTAGGTAACTGATATTCCTCGTATGCAATATCGTATATTAACGCAAGTGAGTCGTGACTATCAAAAAGTGTAAAGTTTTTCTTATACCCCAAATCTAAAAAGTGTTTTTTTAAAATTGTTAAACCAAGTGAATGAAACGTTGAAATCATCAACCCCTTTGATTTTTCTTTATCAAGCCGAGATTTAACGCGCTCTTGCATCTCTCTAGCTGCTTTATTCGTAAATGTAACAGCTAAAACACTCTTAGCGGGATACAAAAGTTGTTCTATTAAATAAGAAATTTTTTCAATAATTACACTAGTTTTGCCACTACCAGCTCCAGCTAGTACTAGTAAGGGGGTACTAGTATATTTTACAGCTTGCTGTTGCTGCTGATTAAGATTATTTAGCATTTAGTTATAATTATTTCATTTTCTAGCTGATACTCAACCTCTGTTGCTTCTTTATGAAACACCACCAGCATATAGCATACATCCTCTACATAGACTTTACTTACAACATTTGCTAGAGGTTTACTATCATAAGTCTTCAAGTCCAAAGCTGCAATATCTTTGTCTGCTTTTACGACTGTAAGCTCTTTTTTTAACTTAGCTTTATAATGCATCCTAGCTATTACTTCTTGTCCCATATAGCAACCTTTAGTATAACTAATAACTTTTTCTACGTTATCAAGATCTAACTCTGCTGGAAGAAACTTCTCAATATTATTTTGATTGATGACAGCAAGTTTATTCAAAATATTAGTTTTTTGTATTTGCTCGTATGTAGTATCAGAATTTAGAGTATTCTTAACTAAAATATTATGATTTAAAAATCCTTCTTTAGTAAAAAATAATGCATAATCCTCATTAACTGCAAAACTAATTTTAGAAAACATTCCATACTTTTTTAACCAAGTAAGTAAATTATCAACGATGCTCTGTTCAACTGAAAGCAATAGCTTTTCGCTAGAAATATACTTCACAAAACATAAGGAAATTATTCGTCCTTTTAAGTTGGCAAAAGCAGTCATCAATAAGTTATTATCATTAGATAGTTGGCTTAAATCTGATGTTGCTAAACCTTGAAGAAACTTTATGGTATCTAACCCATTTATTTCTAAAATTTTAAAATTATTATACTGAAAGTTCATTTAAAGACCTAAGCGAATTAAATTATTTAAACTAATAGATTTTAGTATATTTGAATAATGTAAGCAATTATGTTTTGACTATAGGTTAGCACTCGAGCCACCAATACCTCTTGGCTGATTATTTTGAAAACCACCTTTAGGGCCAGATAACATCATCTGCCTATTTAATGCTCTATCTTCATCACTTATTGATAAATTACTATGAATATTTTTAGGCGCAGGATTAGCTAAATCAGATAAGTTAGGGTTTTCATCATCCGAGTCTTCATTACTCTTTGACTTTTTTTCTTGTTCATTAGCACTTCCCCAGCCCTTTTTAGTACTCATATTACGAGATTTACTACTTGATTCGCCGGGAACTCTCATATCTTCTTCTGTAATACCTAATTGATGTTTCTTAGGCATTTGTGAAGCTTGACTATTTCTCTGGTTGATCATCTGACGCTGAGAATGCAATTGTGTGTCACTTCTAGGATTCAAGTATTCTTGATCATCATTAGCAAAAGAAACAAACGGAGCCATAAAAATAGAACTCAATGCCGATACTAATAAAGTTTTTTTCATATTAACCTCTTATTTATAAATGTTTTGTTATTATGTTTTCCAATTCAACGGTGTCTTTTGCAAATTGTCTAATTCCTTCAGCTAATTTTGTAGTTGCCATAGAATTCTCATTCATTTGCCAACGAAAATCAGATTCTGTAACTTGTGGCACTTGGGTACTAACGTCATTAGAACGTTTTAATTTAACTTCTAAGCTTTCAAAACTATTTTCAAGCTCTTCAAGCAATGCCGGTGATATAGTCAAAGCATCACAACCTGCTAATGCTACCACCTGCTTAGCACTTCTAAAGCTTGCTCCCATCACAATAGTTTTAAAACCACAATCTTTATACAATTGGTATATAGCTCTAACAGAGTTTATACCATCATCATCAACTACAGCAGGAAAATCATCAAGCTTGCTCTGTTGCATTTGCCAATCTGTGATTCTTCCAACAAATGGTGATACTAAGTAAACTCCAGCCTCAGCGCATGCCTGAGCTTGAACCTGGTCAAAAATAAGTGTTAAATTACAATTAATACCTTCTTTTTGTAATAATTTAGCAGCCTTTATACCTTCCCAGGTAGCTGCTATTTTTATCAAAACCCGATCTTTTGAAACTCCGTAAGACTCATATTTTTTAATTATTTTTCTAGCATAATCAATTGTTTCTGCAGAGTTAAAAGATACTCTTGCATCTACTTCACTAGACACCTTCCCATCAATTACATCCAATATTTTTATTCCAAAAGATACTAATATCTCAATAGCAACTTCTTTAAGAAGATCATCTTTTTTCAGCTCAGGATTATTTTGCTTAAATTTATCTATAGTATCTGTAACTAACTTAGAATATTTTGGATCTTTAACAGCTTTTAAAATCAAACTAGGATTTGTAGTAGCATCAACTGGTTTGAATTTTTCAATTAACTCAAAATCACCTGTATCAGCGACTACCATAGTTACTTCTTTAAGCTGTTCTAATAACGATTTTTGCATAGTTATATAATAAGATTTTTATAATTCATTAATAAAGTATACAACTTCGAAAATATTAGTAAATAAAGTAAATATTAATTATTTAAAATTTATTTGCTGTATTTTTCTTCCAACACTTTAAACATTGTTCTAACACCCATCATTTCTCCACCTTTTGGCTTACCTGGAGAGTTAGCAACATTCCAAGCCATTATGTCAAAATGAATCCAAGTAGGAGCATTCTCAACACCCACAAAGTGCTCGATAAAAAGAGCTGCCTTTACAGCTCCTGCAAAAGTTGACAGCTCACAGTGTGATATATCTGCAAACTCAGTATCAAGATTTTTTCTATAACAATCAGCTAACGGGAGTCTCCAAGTCTGATCTTGCTCGATTTCTCCATAATTGTAAACATCTTTTGCAACATCATCATTATTACAGAAAAATGCTGAAATTTTATCACCCACTGCGACTCTTGCAGCTCCTGTTAGAGTTGAAAAGTCTATTAGATATTCAGGATTTTTAGTAGCCTCTTCATGTAGTGGTTCAGCTAAAATCAATCTTCCTTCAGCATCAGTATTAGTAACTTGAACTGTTGTTCCATTTTTCATCTTAATGATATCACTAGGGCGATATGACTTCGCATCTATAGCGTTTTCAACTGTCGGTATTGATAAAGTCAATCTTACTGGAAGATTATGTTTCATAACCATATAAGCAAGACCTATAGCATTTGCAGCACCACCCATATCTTTATGCATCAGCAACATAAACTGAGCTGCTTTTACATCAAGGCCACCTGTATCAAAAGCCACACCTTTACCAACTATAGAAATTTTAGGATGATTATCATTACCCCAATTTAATTTAACTAATCTTGGAGGTCTATGACTAGCCTTACCAACAGTATAAATTCCCATATACCCTTGTTCTTTAAGCTCTTCACCAACAACTTCTTCAATTGTAGCCCCAAACTCTTTAGCAACATTTTTGATAATATTAGAAATATCTTCAGGACCCATATCTTCAGCAGGAGTCGTAATCATATCTCTAACTATATAATTTGCCTCAACTGTTGTTAAAAGGTGAATATAATTCTCTGGTAAGAATAATTTAACATTAATCGGCTGTGATTTAGATTTATATTTTTCAAACTTATAGCTAGCCAATGCAAAGCCAATATAGTAGAGGGATAAATCCCCAACCTCAGAATACTCTATATGATAATTACCTCTAGGTAATTCACTAGTTAGTGCAGCTAAACTGTACATATCTTTTGTAACTATACATACTATTTTCTCGATATTGCCGTTATTACCAGGAATAGCTAGAACTGTTTTTTTGCTTTCAAACAGTTTTACAAAATTTTGAGTTAAACTATCTTGCTTGCAAAGCCAATCTGAGAAATTTGATTTTTTAATTAGGTAAACAGGCTTAGAGTCACTTTCTTGCTGATATAAAAAACACTGTAGTTTAGTTGAAATATACATAATCATAACTCCACATCTTGATTTAGTATTAACCAGTTATTAAAATCCTGAACGGTATTAGAAGTTAAAATACCTGCAGTTTTATACAAGCTCAAAAAGCCCATAATATAATCAAACTCAGTATTATTTAACTGGATAAGAAATTGATAATAATTATTTAAAAGTATAAAGTACTGAGTAATAGTTGTCGTACCTTGATTATATCTTTCTTTATACTTTTCATAAGCTATTTTTGCAGCTGCAACAGATTTACGCAGAGATTCGATTTCTTTCTTTTTAAGCTGAACAAACCTAAAAGCATACATCGCATCATTCTGAGCAACCCTTCCTGTCTGGATCATATCAAACTCAGAGGACTGATAATTATATGCAGCCTTTTTAAGTAGAGCATAATCTGTACCACCAGAAAAAATACTCCAAGTAAGATTAATCCCAAAATAAAAAGCATTTACTGTACCTTTTGATGATAGGAATTTATCGAATACGGGGTTACCCAGCGAACTAACATCATTAAAACCCGGAGAGTATTTAACTTCAAAATTAACTTTAGGCATAAATGAGCTTGTCGCAGATTGATAGTTATAGTAATTACTCTCTTTTGTATGTACAGAGCCTAAATATGATGGGCTACTTCGCATTGTAAGCTCTTCCCAACCTTCTTCAGTATTAGGTGACGGATCCTTAATCTTAAAGTCATTACTATATAAAACAACATCATCATCATTATTAGTAAACTTACGCAACTCTGCTCGGGCAACTTTTTCTTCTCGTTTAGCTGCTGCATAAGTAGCTTCAGCAATATAGTAGTTCGCTTTTACTGTTTCATAATCAGCAATATCGGCTGTACCCGCTTTAAATTTACTTTCTAATTCATTTAAGCTTTGTTTATTTGATTTTAAGTTATACGAAGTATACTCAACATTTTTTATTGTTTTGGCTAAATTAAAATAAGCATAACTTGTATCATATAAGAACTGCTGATAATTAGTTCTATAATCCTGTTGAGCAAACTGTGCTGTTTCTTGTGCTGATTGAAGATCCTTATAAGCTCCGTAATCATATAATGGCTGAGTTAGTGAAATATTTCCCTGGATAGAATCGAAACGCCCACCAGCAATATCCCCATCTGCCATAGTTTCTTGATCTATAATGTTTGTTGCTTTAATAGATCCTCCAATATCTATCCTAGGTAATAATCTACCTAGTTGAATCGCTGGATCCATCTGCCTGGAGTTTAACTGAAAGCCAATAAACTTGTATTGTGGTGAATTTTGTATAGATTGTTTTACTGTATCTGTATAATCAGCAATAGTATTAGCTACAGAACTAACACAAAAGCCAAATATTCCAAAAGATATTAATAAGTGTCTATACAGCCTTTTCAAAACCAAACTCTACTGTCTTATATTATTTATGATATATTGTTCTAAGTTACTTAGAGCCTCATCAATGTTAGCAGAGTTGTTCCCTCCACCTTGAGCCATATCTGGACGACCACCGCCTTTACCATCTATATACCCACTAAACTCCTTAGCTATATCTCCAGCCTTGATTAATGATGTAATAGATTTACTCACTCCGATCACAAATTGCACTTTATCAGCATTTATAGTACTCAACACTGAAACTATCTTATCATTTTTAGATTTATAATCATCAATCTTTTCTCTCAAAGTCTTAATATCTACTTCTTTCAAATTAGCTACTACAACTTTAATGTCACCAATTATAGATTCTTTAATATCATTACTTGTTCCAGATAGTAGGTCTTTTTTAAGCTTTGTGATTTCTTTTTCTTGTTTTTTTAACTGCTCTAACAATGATTGTAGCTTTTCTAATAAGTTAGCATCATTTGATTTGATAGCTTCTTTCACAGCTGTCAACTTATTTTCATAAGTAAATGTATGTTTTATAGCCTTATCTGCGGTAATAGCCTCTATTCTTCTAATACCAGATGCAATACCACTTTCTGACACTATTTTGAATAATCCAATATCTCCAGTATATGCAACATGAGTTCCTCCACAAAGCTCAATAGAAAAATCTCCCATTGAAATTACTCTTACTATATCTCCATATTTCTCACCAAACAGAGCCTCTGCTCCTAGTGATTTAGCTTTTTCTTGTGATGTCTCAATAGTAGCCACAGGATAGTTCGCTCTAATTTGCTGATTAACTAAAATTTCAATTTGTTCAATTTCAGCACGAGATATGGCCTTATCATGAGTAAAATCAAACCTTAACTTACCATCGTCAACAAGTGAGCCTTTTTGTTCAGCATGATCACCTAGAACAACTTTTAAAGCCTTATGCAGCAGATGTGTCGCACTATGATTAGCAGCAGTTGCAAGCCGTCTCAAATCATTAACTCTTGCAGAAACTTCATCACTAGTGTTTAAAACTCCTTTAGCCAATTTACCGATGTGTAGAACTGCTTCACCAGACTTTTGGACATCATCAACTATAAATTCAACACCTACACCCTCTAATATGCCTTTATCACCAACCTGTCCACCTGCTTCAGCGTAAAAAGGTGTTTTATCAAGGACAATAACTGCCGAAGATCCATTACTAATAGTATTTACCTGTTGTCCATCTTGGAATATCTCTAGCACTTTAGCATCTTCAAATAACGTTGAATAACCTTTAAACTCTGATTTTACTTGTGAATTAATAGTATTATTATAATCAATATTAAATTTACCAGCCTCTTTTGACCTTTGTTTTTGTTGTTGCATTTGCTTTTTAAATGCTTCTTCATCAACTTTCAAACCTTTTTCCCTTGCCATATCTGCAGTCAAGTCAAAAGGGAAACCATAAGTATCATAGAGCTTAAATGCTATTTCACCAGAAATAATATCCCCTTTTAATCCAGATACTTCTGCATCAAAAATTTTAATACCATTTTCAATTGTTTTTAAAAATAGTTCTTCTTCTTTGATAAGAGTCTTTTCAATAAGCTCTCTCTTATCTATTAGCTGAGGATATGCCTCACCCATTTGATTAATAAGCTCTGCCACTAACTTGTAAAAGAATATATCCTTAGCGCCAAGCTTATTACCATGACGAATTGCTCTACGAATAATTCTTCTTAAAACATATCCTCTACCTTCATTTGATGGTAAAACACCATCTGCAATTAAAAAAGCACATGAACGTATATGATCTGCAACCACTTTTAAGGATGGTGAACTTGTATCACACGCATTAGTAACTTCTTGGGCTTTTTTAATTAGCGCCTGAAATAAATCTATGTCGTAATTACTATGAACATCTTGTAGTACTGCTGCGATCCTCTCTAACCCCATACCAGTATCGACAGATGGTTTAGGTAAATCAGTAGCTGTACCATCAGCATGGCGATTATATTGCATAAACACTATATTCCAGATTTCAATATATCTATCTCCATCTTCTTCAGGTGTACCAGGTAAGCCTCCTGCTACATCTTCACCATGATCATAGAAGATTTCAGTACAAGGACCACACGGGCCTGTATCTCCCATAGACCAAAAATTATCATTTGAGTCTATTCGTATGATTCTTTCTTTTGGTAAACCAATATGATTATGCCACACATCAAATGCTTCATCATCTGTAACATATATAGTCACCCATAGTTTTTCCGCAGGTAGTTTAATTTCTTTAGTTAGAAACTCCCAAGCAAAACTAATAGCATCTTTTTTAAAATAATCACCAAAACTAAAATTACCAAGCATCTCAAAAAAAGTATGATGTCTAGCTGTATAACCAACATTATCTAAATCATTATGTTTACCACCAGCTCTGAGACATTTCTGAACTGTTACAGCTCGAGAAAAATCTCTCTTTTCTAACCCCAAAAATACATCTTTAAATTGCACCATACCTGCATTTGTAAATAACAACGTATCATCCCCAAATGGTATTAAAGATGAGCTTGGCTGATGTGAGTGATTCTTAGACTCAAAATAGTTGATAAATTTAGTACGTAATTCTTTAGTAGAAATCATAGTTTACCTTCCAGTAGATAGCGCCTACAGATATTTAAATTAAATTCAAAACAGCTAGTATTATAAACTATTTTGGTAAACAAAATAAACTCTACCAATCGCATTTGGATATAATTAAGTATATAATCGTAAATAAGTTGTTATTTTCATGTAAGTTTTAAAATGAAAAAGAAGTTATTTATCTTCACAATAATAGTAGGTCTAATAATAGCTGTTTCAGGTATTACTTATTATTTTCACTATCAGTCTGAGCTAGAGGAAAAAGCTGCTGAAGCAGAAAAAGAAGCTCAAATGCCAAAACCACATGATTACTGCTTGATAACATATTTAGAGTCATCTGATAACGGTAAAACCTGGCACAAAACTAATGTTACCACAGGTAAAAAAGCAATGTTTAAAGCACAGTGTTGGAAGAAATATATTCAAATTCTTGATGGCTTTTCGGCTAGCATTGATAAGAATGGCCAGTGGTGTAACAAGATAGATGACAACAAAATCATAGCTCATCCAGCTATGTATTTCTCAGACCAACCTTTTGAATCTAAAGATGATTTAGCACCGAAAGTTGACACTCCAAATGAATCTTTACAAGATAAATCTAATTAATTCTCTTTTGATAGTTTTTCATAGTATCGTCTGAAGATCTTGTTAGAAGACTTTCTTTCATTATCATTTATATTTTCTAAATGTAATTGACAGTCTTTCAGATTACCTTCATATAGAAATCTCAAGCTATTTTTACATTTCAAATCCTTTGGGTATGTATTTTTTTTGATTTCATACCACGATGACAAACGACTAATATCATCAGAGGATACTATAAAGAGGTGTTTTTTAACTCGTGTAATTGCCACATAGAACAATCTTCGTTCTTCTTCAATTGTCTCATCACTAATTTTAGAGTTCTTTTCTCCAAAAAAACCTCCTTCTGTAGCATCATGAACAACAACATAATCCCACTCTAAACCTTTGGCTCTATGCATTGACATGATCTGGATCTGATTCGGATCATTTTCGCCCTGCTGATTTGATTTTATGTATAGCTCATATAAAAGTTCAATAAATTCTGACAATGAACTTTTCTTACCTTTAGCAAAACTACTCATTCCATCTATAATTTGTAATTTAGATTTGCTTGAGTGCGTCTCTCCAGAAACTTTAGAAATTTGTTTTTCGAGATCTAGAGTTTCTAATATAAAATTTATAGCTCTCTCAGACTTTTTAATCCGAGTATTATTAAAAATAGCTCTCCAACTAGCTGATACTGCTAATATATTTTTCTCTTTAAATGGTTTATCAACTGTTTTGGTGAGTTCTGAAATTATATTCATGCTAGCTGAAATATCTTGTGCTATTTTATTTGCTAAATTTTGTTTAGCATCTTTTTTGAGATATAGTGATGGATAGTCAAGCATAGATTTAATAAAATCGACTCTTTGCTCAACACTATGCTTTGCAAATCCTTTAGCTTTGTTAAATAACATCAAATAACCATATATGGCTTTAAATAGGTTTTCACTAAAAATATTTTTATCCGCAATGACATTGTAAGCTAGATCATGATAAAGACAACTTAATTCAAACACTGTTGTTGAGTTATATTTACGCACAAGAATTGCTATATCGCTAGCTTTAACACCACTATCAATCAATGCTTTAAGTTTAAGGACAACTTTATCACTACTATCAAGAATACTAATATCAGTTGTTTTATATAGTTTTGGATATGTTATACATAAATTATCATGACGTTTTTTATTATTAGTTATAATATTATTTGCCATCAAAGATACTAAATCCCCATATCTAAACGTATATGAAAGACTATACTGCTTTACATCCTTAAAATCTTTTTTGAAACCCTCTAACATATAATACGGAGTAGAGCCTCGCCACTGATATATAGTCTGATCAACATCTCCTACAGCCATAATATAGGTATTCTGCCCAACCAAACACTTTA
This sequence comes from Francisella sp. SYW-2, assembly GCF_008711475.1. Classification (NCBI taxonomy): domain Bacteria; kingdom Pseudomonadati; phylum Pseudomonadota; class Gammaproteobacteria; order Thiotrichales; family Francisellaceae; genus Francisella; species Francisella sp. SYW-2. Next base: position 86,855 of record NZ_VXKO01000005.1, read on the forward strand.
AAAAAAACTGTTGAGCCTGATTAATATCCTGATACTCATCTATAATTATGTGAGAGTATAAACTACTAGCCTGAGTAACACTATTTTTATCTTTTTCAAACAGCTTAGCTGGAAGATATATCATATCATCATAAGTTATGGCTTGCTGAATCTCACACTCTTTAAGAAATTCTGAGAACACCTTATCTAAAAGTTTCTTCTCTTTAGCATTAAGATCATTGATTTTCTTATTGCTGAGAGATAAATCTGATTTCAATAATGAAATATACTCTTTAAATACCTCTACTCTCTCACTATCAACTTCTTTAGTTATTTTAAATTCTTTTTGGTGCAGTTTAAGTAACTTTAGAATTATTGTATCAACCTCATATTCTTTGAGGATTTTATTTACTTTGACATACCCTGCTTTTGCGAAAGCTTGTAAAAAACTATTTCCCAAAGAATGCATTGTTCTGACATTAATTAATCTTGCAATATCAGCTTTAATGACTTTTCTAAGTCTCTCTGCAAAATCAAGTTGAGCTGATTTGTTATACATTAGAACCAATATCCTGTTAGGTGGAACATTATTACTAATCAGATACTCAATCCTGGCTATTAAGGTTTGAGTCTTTCCACTGCCTGCGACTGCAGAGACTAAGGCATGCTTATTCAAATCATGGGTAATGATTTTTTGTTGTTCAGCTGTATATTTCATTTATGAATTTAGTCTTACTTACTTTCTGATGAGTCTTTAGCAAATAATCGTGTAACAAGATACATTATGGTTAAACTAGCTTCTTTAATAATAGTGACAACTATTTGAGCTACTTTTAGAATACTTACTCCTAAATATTTAAAGTAATTGATTATATTTACTTTTGCTTTGTTATCTTTAATAAACTTAAAAGGTGTAAATACAAACAGAGTAATTCCTATCATTACAATATATGAAAATATTGTTCCTAACTTTTGTTCATACCATTGAGCAAATCTATAGAATAAAACCAAAACTATTACAGTCAAAATTACTAAAAGTATGAATAGAAATAAATTCTTTTTCTTCATCTTTGATCCTCTGAAACTATTTGTTTATATAATGATATCATTATTTAAACTAACTTATGGTATAATCTTAGGCTAAATTTATAAACAATAATTAAATCAAATTCATGACTACTGATCAAAGACTACAGATTATTCTAGATGCTCTAGATGATTTAAAAGGCCAAAACATTCAAGCAATTGATGTAGAGCACCTTACTGACATGATGGATAAAATAGTGATCGCTACAGCATCATCAACGACTCACGCCAAATCACTTGCAAGAAATCTAGAACAAGAACTTAAAAACAATAAAGTATCAATACTAGGTGTTGAAGGCGACAATAAATCTGACTGGGTTTTGGTCGATATTGGCGATATTGTTGTACATGTAATGCTTGAAGAAACTAGAGAATTATATGCACTAGAAAAGCTTTGGGATATTCAGCGTAAAGAAGACTAATAATGAAGCTAAAGCTTTCTCTAGAGCAGTGGCAACAAGTACAAAAATTTGCTACTACAAATCTTGGTTTATCATCCATTTCTAAATCTGATTGCGACTTATCTGAATATATTCCTCATTATAATAAATGGATAGAAAACAACTATCAGGCCGATCTTGAATATATGACCAAACATGGTTCAAAAAGATTTGTACCAGATGAACTAGTCCCTGGAACTAATAGTGTAATTGTTGCTACATTAAACTACCTCAATAGACCCGTAACTATTAAAAATGAAGTCAAAAGACTAAGATCACAAACTAACATTGCAGAAATCTCGATATATGCTCATGGTAGAGATTATCATAAAGTAATGAAAAAAAAACTTCAAAAACTCGGAGAATATATAGACGATCTTACAGGTGGCCATCAATTTAGAGTTTTTACAGATAGTGCCCCAGTCTTAGAACGCCCACTAGCCGAAAAAGCAGGTTTGGGCTGGCAAGGCAAGAGTTCTATGCTCATGAATAAGTTACAAGGTTCATTTTTTTTCATCGGTGTTATTTATAGTAATCTTGATCTGTCAGACTTACCTAACTTACCAAAGCATCAAGATTCTTGTGGCAAATGCCAAGCATGTATCAAATTATGTCCAACTGGAGCAATTCAGCATGGTAAAATGATTGATTCACGAAAGTGTATCTCATATCTAACAATAGAAAACAAAGGGCCTATACCTCTAGAGCTTCGAGATAAAATTGGCACAAGAATATACGGTTGCGATGACTGCCAATTAGTCTGCCCTTTTAACAATAATGCTCCAGTAACTACAGAAAAAGACTTCCAACAGCGAGATTTTTTAATAAACAAGCCACTTCTTGAACTATTCTCATGGTCTAAAAAAGATTTTGATAAATATACACAAGGTTCGGCAATTAGAAGAATTGGTTATGATGCTTGGATAAGGAATATAGCAGTTGGTATTGGAAATTCACCATATAAGCAAGAAAATATACTATCATTAGAAAATAAGAAAAATGAATTTATAGACAATAAAATCATTTTAGAACATATTGAGTGGGCATTAAATAAACAAATTAAGCTAAGTAAAATAGATAAAAGATTGTGATTTACAACCGGTTTGTTAGAATAACTTAGGATAGACATTTCCAAAACTACAGGAGAAACTAAATAATGAAATTAACTAAAACTCTACTTATAGCACCATTAGTTGCTGGTTCACTTATTGGTGGCGCTTTTGCAGCTGCAGATAATCAGGATGATCTTAGCTACTCAGTTGGCTACACTATGGGCCAAGCATTGAAAACTCAAATGGACCAAAACAATATTACTACTGACAACCAAGAAGTTGTTAGTGGTCTAAAAGATGGTATTTCTGGAGGTAAATCTAAGCTTACTCCAGATCAAATGCAAAATGCAATGTTGCAATTCCAACAACAAGCCGTTGCTGCTCAGAAGAAATAATTAAGGGAGTTAATTATAATGACTAAAAAGAAACTATTAAAAGCTTTAGCTGTAGCTGCAATAGCAACAAGCTTAGTTGCATGTTCTGATAGCTCAAGTAAAGATAAGTCTACTACTGATGCTGCTACAAACTCTGGATCTTCAGTTGCTACTCCGACTGCTGACGTTGCAACACAGAATACAGACACTATTACTAAAAATGCTAGTTATACTATCGGATATGGTATGGGTGCTACTGTAGAAGCTGATAAAAATGTAAAATCATACAACCTTAACGATGACAAAATTGTTGAGGGCTTCTCTGATGCTCTAAATGCGAAAAAACCTGCTATCTCTCCTGAAGAAATAGCAAAAAATATGGAAACTCTACGTAACAAAGTACAGCAAAAAATGAGTGAAGAAAGAGTTTCTAGCTTCTTAAAGGTTAGAGATAGTATTTATGGATCTGATCTTACACCGAAATCTGATGTTAAAAATCCGAAAGTGGTTGTATATGAGTTCTTTGACTATCAGTGTATGTATTGTTCGAAACTTGCTCCACAAATAGAAAAAATAATGCAAGATAATAGCAATGTACAAATCGTTTTTGCAGAATTCCCAATATTTGGTGAAAGAGCTCCAGCTTCTGAATACGCTGCCGAAGTAGGTACTGCTATATATAAACTGTATGGTGCTGATGCTTATGTGAAATACCATAACGGTATCTTCGCTACAGGTGAGGATGAAGGTAAACTCAAAAACTCTACTGTAGACAAAGTAGCTACTCAGTCAGGTGCTGATCTTGCTAAAGTCAAAAAAGCAATCAAAGATGATAAGATTGCAGATCATCTAAAAGATACTTTGAAATTAGGTTTTGAGGATCTTGGTATTCAAGGAACTCCATTCTTAGTAATCGCTCCAGCAACTAATGCTAATGCTGATAATACAACTGTGATAGGTGGCTACACAGGTGCTAGCGATATTCAGTCAGCGATTGACAAAGCAAAATCAACAACTACTAATGCGACGGTCACAGACAATACATCGGCTCCTAGCACGGCTACAACTAGTAGTGATACAAATACTACTCAACCAAGCCTAACTGAAGCTCCTGTTACAGATTCAGGCAGTTCTGTTGCAGCCAATCAACCTAGCAGTTCAGATGATAATGTTGAAGCTTAATTAGTATCTATACTTACTCTAATCATTTCTTTATTATTCATGGCACTTAATTACTAAATATTGCCTAATTTATCTGATAAGATATATCATCAAAATTAGTAAAAATAATTCTTATGTTAAAAATTAGAAAAGGTAGTAAGTATCTTGTTTTCTTTGTCGTAATCTTTGTGGCTCTACCGCCCTTTGCCATAGATGCTTATATCCCAGCTTTTGGTAATATAGGTAACTTCTTTAATGTTGATGTAAATAAACTTGCTATTACCATCTCTACATACTTTATAGGTTTTGGTGTAGGTATGTTTTTCTGGGGCGCGTTATCAGATAGCTTTGGTCGTAAGAAGATACTTATTATCGGTATGATTATCTACATTGCAAGTACTATCTTATGCTCATTTACACATAGTTTTGATACTTTGATATTCATGAGATTTTTACAAGGTCTTGGAGATTCTCCAGCATCTGTTGCAGCTATGGCAATATTAAAAGACTGTTATAGAGGTCAAAAACTAGTCAAGACTGTAGCAACAATGGTGATGATATTTATGATTGCTCCAATAGTTGCTCCTATAATAGGTAGTATTATCATTTATACAACTGGAAGATGGCAAGATATCTTCCACTTCCTAACTATCTATGGTGTTGTTTTATTAGTTATAACATTGATTATGCCAGAAACACTCCCTACACATAAGCGCTCTAAGAGTTTAGCTAGAAGTTTTAAAGTATATATCATTCACATGGCTAACTTACCATTTGTTGTCGGAGCTCTGACAGGAGCTTTATGTTTTGGCGCATTATTTAGCTTTATTAGCACATCATCAAATTTGATAATTGAATATTATCACCTTGGGTATACTCAATATTGCATATTATTTGCATTAAATATGTTTGGCATAATATTTGCAGGCAGCTTTATCAAGAGAAAACAGACAATACATAATCAAAAAAATCTTATTGTAACTGGATATTATTTAGCCATAACAGTAATATCGCTTAACATATTAAACTCATACTTATTTAATAATATCTATATATTTATCATATTAAATGCTTTAGCAACAGGATGCTTTGCTTTAGTAAATATTATTACTACATCAAAAGCTCTTGATATTCTTAAAGAAGGTTATGCTGCCGGCAATGCGATAATTAGACTAGTAAAATTTATGGTTGCTGCCTTAGCAGGGTTTTTCTTAAGCTTTATATCAATATCAAAACTAATGATTGGTATCCCAGCTCAACAACTCGCATTTATTGTAATTTCAATTATTATCTTTATGAGCATTAAAAACAGACTTTTTCCAGAAGAAAAATCTTTTATTTAAAATATTTTTTTGCGTGCATGACAGTATGGAAGAGAACCTTGCTTCATATAATAGTCTAGATGATATTCTTCAGCCACATAATACGGCTTAGCTTCTCTAACATCTGTAACAACCTTATATCCTTTATCAATAAGCTCAGACTTTATGCTTTCAGCTATCTCTTTCTGCTCCTCATTATAGTAAAATATTGCTGATTTATATTGCTCCCCAATATCTGGACCTTGACCATCAGCTTGCTCAAAATCATGTATTTCAAAAAAATATTTTAGAACTTCTTCTAGTGATATTTTTTCTTTCTCAAAAATTATTCTGACAACTTCTAAATATCCAGTATTTCCTGCACAAACTTTTTTATAATCTGGGTTTGGCTGGTCTCCACCACAATATCCTGATTCAGCAAATACAACGCCTTTGAGTTTTTTCATGTAATATTCCACACCCCAAAAACAGCCTGCTGCTACGATAATTTCTTCAGTTTCACCTAAATTTTCTGCTGCAACAAAATCTACAGATGCTGAGTTGACACAGTAACGCGTATTTAGTTTAGTATATCCTTCTCCATGAAATATATGTCCCAGGTGGCCATCACATTTATTACACAGAATTTCTGTCCTTCTGCCATCAGCATCTGGTAACTCTTTTACATTATTATCAATATGTATATCATAACTAGGCCACCCACATGTTGAAATAAATTTACTATCAGCCTTGAATAATGGTGTACCACAATTACGACAGATGTACGTACCTGCTAGATCTAAATCATTGTACCTTCCTGTGAAAGGATGCTCCGTAGCTTTATTAATTATAATTTCATATTGTTCTGGTGTTAAACTTTTAGTTTTTAACATTATAAGACCTCTAGCTATTAAATATTGTTAATAATTATCATATAAACTCAAAAAAATGTATATTCTAATCTACAATATTTATATGATATTAAAAGCTATTTTTCAGCACGATTAAGGAGAAAGCAAATTGACTTGTAATATAAAAGGTAAAGACTATATCTCTTTAACTTTCTTTATAATAGTTATTTTAGGAATAGGCATGTGTGTCGGCACCCTAACATCAACAAACATTCCAACATGGTTTGTAAAACTTGAACATCCTTTTTTTGCACCACCTAACTGGTTATTTGCGCCAGTTTGGACAGTTTTATATATTATGATTGCAATATCTGGATGGATAGTACTCAAACAAAAGGCTCTAAGAGAAAAAAATTTTATTATTTACGCAATTCAGTTAGGCTTAAACTTTTTGTGGAGCTTCATATTTTTTTGCTGGCACAATATTGATTTAGCTCTTATTGAGATGTCTATCTTATGGGTGCTTATAGCATGGAACCTAAAAGTATTTCTAGATATAAACAAAATTGCTGGGTACTTGCTTATACCATATCTTTTATGGGTAGGTTTTGCGTGGATACTTAATCTCAACTACGCAATGCTTAATTAAGAATATCTTTATCAGCAACAGCTAAATGTAAGTAATGCAAATGTTTATCATATTGATTGACTATATCTGCAATAACCTGATCTTTTGAATATCCCATAATATCATAGTACTGTCCACCATGACTCAAAAGCACCTCAACCCTATTATAATTATCCAACTTTGACTGATATGCTCTTAACATAACACTATATATAAAATCTTCATTACCCTCTATTGAAATTGTTAATTGTATATGATCATGGTCTCTAGTCACTTCTGTATTAATACCATTTTTTTCCATTTCATCTGCAACTTCGATTATAGCTGTTGTGACATCTTTTTGTAAAAACTCTATGGCCTGATCTTTCGATGGCTTATGAGCAATTGCTTCTAATCTTTTTTGCCAAGATGTGTTTGCTTTTGCAAATTGAACAACAGTTGAATGTGTCTCAATACTTTTAAGCCTCAAATAATCCAACCTTAAAGATTTAATTAAAGAAATACACATTAAGAGTAAGATAAATAATAGCGGAAACGCACTAATTATAGTTGCAGACTGAAGAGCCTGTAATCCACCTGCTAATATTAAAGATATTGCAAGCAAGCCGCTAAGTACTGACCAAGCAATACGCTGTAATGTTATTGATTGTTTGGCATTACCTGTGGCTAAGATATCTATAACTAAGGCTCCACTATCTGCAGATGTGACAAAGAATGTTACAATCAAAAATACTGCTAATATTGATAATACTGTAGAAAATGGAAAGTATTGTAAAAATTCAAATAATGCTACGGGTATATTATTATTCGCGGCATCTATCAAAGCTTCACCATTACCATTCATAGCTATTTCAATAGCAGAATTTCCAAAAACAGTCATCCACAAAAATGTAAAACCAACAGGTATAAATAGTACACCAATAGTAAACTGACGAACTGTTCTTCCTTTGGATACTTTAGCAATAAACATCCCAACAAATGGAGACCAAGCTATCCACCATCCCCAATAAAATAGAGTCCAGTTTTGTAACCATTCTTGATTCTCTCGATTATATGCGTAGAGATTGAAGGTCTGATTCACTATAGTACTCAAATAGTAGCCAATATTTTGGATATAATCACGTACCAACCCTGCTGTATTACCTAACAATAATACAAAAACCAACAGTACTACTGCTAATACAATATTAAAGTTACTTAATGCTTTAATACCTTTATCAAGTCCTAATGCAACAGATATAGTCGCTAATGCTACAATAAATACAATATATATAACTTGCATATTTATGGTATCAGGTAAACCTGTCAAAAAACTCATCCCTGCACTTACTTGCATTGCACCAAAACCTAGAGATGTAGCAACACCAAATAAAGTCCCTAAAACAGCAAATACATCTATTGCGTGACCTATAGGACCATATATATGTTTACCTAAAATTGGATAAAGTACTGAACGAGGTAATAATGGTAAATCATGTCTATAAGCGAAATAAGCTAGCGATAAACCAACAATAGCATATACAGACCAGGCTTCTACTCCCCAGTGAAAGAATGTCGTATTCATAGCTTCTTTAACGACCTCTAATTGGTCTGAGGATATATTAGGTGGCGCTAAAAAATGCTTCAAAGGCTCTGCAACTCCATAAAACATCAAACCAATTCCCATACCTGCTGCAAATAACATAGCAAACCATGAAACATTTGAATACTCTGGTAAATCATGATCTTGACCGAGTTTGATATCTCCAAAGCGACTGAACATTAATATCAAACACAAACACAAAAATACACTCATTGCCAATATGTATGTCCAGCCGAATTTCTCCAAGATTAAATTTTGTAGATTTTGAATATGACTGGCAAACTCATTTGGATAAAAAATCCCTGATAAAGAAAGAATGATAGCTAAAATAATTGCAGGATAAAAAACTGGCGCATAGGCACCTTTTTCTCGTTGCATAATAATTCCCAATATTGAATAAAATTTATATTACCATAACATTTATATGTATCTATATCAAAAATACATACCGTAACTATTTAATCTCATGATTAAAACCCATACAATATCAACCAAAATATTTTAGATATTTACTCAATGAAAAATCTAAGTCAAAAACTACTCAGAGAAATCAAAAAACTTCATTCACCTCAAGGTAGAAAAAAGTCTATATACTATGTTATAGAAGGGTTAAGATGCTGTAATGAAGCTTTAACAAGACTACCCAAGAAAGACATAGTCGCATTATTAACAACAGAAAGCTCCGATAGTCATGACTACCCTACTGATATAAAGCATACTCTTCCAGAGAAAGATTTCCATCAACTAACACAGACACAAAACTCCCAAGGAGTGCTAATCTTAGCTAAGAAAAGAGATACCTCATCTGACATTAAATTTAAGGATGATTTCATTCTAGTACTAGATAGAATACAAGACCCTGGAAATATTGGCACAATATTAAGGACAGCCATTGCAGTTGGCTTAACAGAGATAGTGCTTATAAATGGTACTGTAGATCCTTTTAACCCCAAAGCTATAAGAGCTGGTATGGGAGCACAGTTTAGTCTTAATTTTAGATATTTTGAAAATCTAAGCGCTGTAAGAAACTATCCAGCACTGAAAGAACGAAAAATTTGGCTAACAACACCACATGAGGGAGTTTCTTGCTATTCTAGAGAATTTAGATTAAATGATAGTATCTTAGTATTTGGTGAAGAGGCTAATGGTATCCAAGACTTTTCAGTAGGCCAAAAGACGATGATACCAACATTAAGTGATATTGAATCTCTTAATGTAGCCCAAGCAGCCACTATATATTTATTTGAGGGTCTAAGACAAAAAATGTTAAAATAACAGTGTAAACCTACATAGGAGAAGTTTATGAGTAAATGTAAAGTACACGAAAATCACGATCATGAACATAAGGACGGTTGTGGTCATACTAAAATTAAACACGGTGATCACTATGACTATATACACGATGGGCATCTTCATCATGAACACAATGGTCACTATGATGAGCATACTCTAGATGTCACAGCTAATAATCCAGGTGGGTGTAAACCAATCAAGAATGAATGTTGTGATCATGTTCATGGTCCTGATTGTGGACATGAAGCAGTACCCCATGGGGACCATATAGACTATATTGTTGATGGTAGATTACATCATCCTCATGGAGATCATTGCGATGATCATGGTCCAGTAGAAATAGTGAAAAACAACAAAAAGTAAAATTTAAATATTTAACTTTAACTAAAATCCTCTGTAAACGATGATTTTTTATAACTTAATAAATATTTTTAAACACCGACTTCTATAAAACCATTAGAGCCTTACAATTTCTCTAATATATATGTACCTGCCGCTCCAATTGGTCTGGTAGGCCATGGGAAAAGTACAGTATGATTATCTGATGGTACTTTGTATATAACCTCTCCATTCTCATAAGCAAGGACTGTTCCTTTCTTATATTTAGTAAAGTTTTTTAGACAAATATTATTATTTAGCTCAAAAGTTTCATTATTTTTAATTACTGGTGGACAAAATTTATATTTTTCAATTTGCTGAGAGTTTCTTTGTATCTTTTGGTTATACTTCTCAGATACTTGAGTATATAGATAGTTAGAGATATTCTCCAAATCCAATGGATTATTATCACCTAACTTATGGGCATGTCCAAGTTCAAATACCATACTTGTAATATAAGGATATTTCTTTACTATAAAAGAAACTAGAGTTCCTTTCATATTAATATCAGTTATAACTTTACCAAGATTACAAGCAAATAAAATTTTCTCATGAGATAAATTATACGGTTGTTCTTTGACACAAATTGCAAACTGTGTTTTATCATCTTGATATTCACAAAAATAATCTGGATAAACATAGCTATGTAAATCAAGTAATAGCTCTATTGAACTATTTTCAGCATCAAGTTCTTTTTTAAAATGATCTATCACTGTAATAATATCTAACGCTCTTTTATGCTCTAAAGAATTATTTAAGCTCAATTCATCAATATCAAAACATCTATTTAAATTAACTTCAATCTGACGTTTTCCTTGTCTAATTGCTTCTAGGTTACCTACTATAATCATTAATGGACGGTTAATAGTAATATTGCCGTTTATAAGATCATTAAAAAGTTTATAAACTAATTCCACAGGCCCTGTCTCATCACCATGTATACCTACTGAGACTATCATAGCTTTTTGTGAAGTTTTAGCAGTAGGAAAAATAGCAACAATACCATCATTATAATATTTTATAAGATTACCATTTTTTACTTTAGTTACTTTTGGATAATGCTTTTGAGAAAAAAGATCTATAATTTCATCTGCCATATTCATATCTACGGCTCCTTAAATCATTAATATAAAAATTAAATCAACGTAGCTACATCATCAATTTCAAAATCATTATATTTATCAAATATTTCAACTAATTCTGCTGGTATTTTTACAGGTCTGCCTTTCTGAGCATTTATCATTACCCAAAGGGTATCTGCTTTACACAGAAGAGCTTTATCTGACTTTCTATAAATATGATACTTTCTAAATGTAGAAATCTTGGTAATACTCTCTACCCACGTAACTACAGCGATATCATCACCTAAAAATCCTTGCGATAGATACTCTATAGTATGCTTCTTAGCAAACCATGTAAGTCCTTGAGACTCCGTTAAGTCAAAAACCTTATTAGCCTTGACATGCTCAATAGCCACATCCTGCATCCATTGAAGATAGACAATATTATTAAGATGATTATTTGGATCGATATGTTCAGGTAATACCTTAGTTGACAAAACAAAGTATTTTAACTGCTGATTCATTTCTGACCTAAGAACTTAAGCAAATCGCTATATCCACCAATCTGTTTATCATCAATAAATATTAAAGGTGTAGTTTCTAAATTATACTTATGTTTAAAAGCATCTGTTTCAGCTCTAGTTTTTAAAATATGGTCTTCAAAACACCAACCCTTTTCTTCAAATAACGCTTTTGCTTTTAGACCATACGGGCAAGTTTTCTCAGGTGTTACCATGCGATATAAAATTATTTTATTAAATTGTTGAGTCATTCTCTTATATTCCAAAATAATGTAGTATTAATATTGTAAGTATAGCACCAGCAATGAAATTTGAAAGGTAAGATTACTATGTGTACTAATGTTTTTATAAATAAAAATCAATACAAAATCGAAGCAAGATCTATGGATTTTCCAATAAATATTGCCTTTAAAAATGGTTGGGGTTATGTCGGTATTGAAAATGTAACAGATGTTGTAATAGATGCTGATAAAATTCCTGAAAGTAAAATCGCTAAGTGGACTTCAAAATATGGTTACTTTTGTAGATTAGGATTTGAGAGTTATGTAACAGATGGTTTAAACACTCAAGGTTTTTCATATAGTATCTTGTATTTAGATGGTACGGTATATCCAAGTTATGATGATAATGATAATAGGCCTGCACTAGCGGTGTATGAGTTAGGTAATTTTTTGCTAGCTATGGCAAAAGATGTAGCTGATGCTCTTAAATTAATATCTGAGCATCAGATAGTGAATAGTGCTGTAAAGTTAAAAGACGGCATATATATAAAAAATATTCCTCTTCACATGTGTTTAAGAGATGCTGATGGCAACAGTGCTGTAATAGAGTTTATTGATGGTAAAATGTACATTCATAAAAATGCTGGTAATGTCTTAACTAATGCACCTACTTACGAATGGCATCTAAGCAATATTGAAGAATATAAATCACTACTACAACCATCAGTAAATAATAGTAATCCTAAATTTAGTGATAGAGTTATTAATTATGCTGATACAATTTCAAGCTCTCGTCCAGAAGTAGCTCAATTAGTTGGACTACCTGGAGATTTTAGTGCAGCTGCAAGATTTGTTAGATCTTATATATTGTCTGAACTGATGCTTGAGCCAAAATCTAATAGAGAAGCTATATTTCATGCAGCATCAATAATTGCCAATGCTTCTGTACCACCTTATGAGAAATCTATGACACTATGGACAACTATTAAAGACCTTAAGAATCTAACTGTAGCATATAAAGATAATGCTGTATATCAAGGTACAGGTCCTGTAGGAGTTTATGCTATGAGTATAGATACTGGTTATGTCACTTATGATCTGAAAGCTATGAATTTCATAGATATACCACATCAAGTACAAGGTAGAGGAAAAAAAACTACTCCAAAAGAAGATATCAAACAAATTGTTGAGATGTCAGCTATTGTTGGTTTACAAAGACAATAAAATATAGGGTTTAATCTTCTTTTTGCTTCATTTTAATAGGCATGTGATTGCAAAATGGCTCTTCTGCAAGATAGCTACCGTGAATATTATAAGCTCTAGCTCTACAGCCACCACATATTTTGATAAATTCGCATGAACCACATTTACCTTCATAAGCACTAAAATCACGCATATCATGCATTACATCACTATGTTGCCAAATATCTGCAAATGATTTCTCTTTGACATTACCAGCGCTAACAGGCAGATAACTACATGGGTAGACATTACCATCAACATCTAGTAGACATATACTTTGCCCAGCAATACACCCTTTACCACCACCAGTTCCAAAACTAAGAGCTCGTGATCGAACCTTTGCTCCATCGTCTTTATTACGCTCAAAGCGAATACGATAATAATGTGGCGCACAAGTTGGACGCACAAGCATATCTTGCTCATCAGCTTCCATATCATAGTGCCAATTTAAAATATCTTGATAATCATCAATATCTATCAACTCTTGCATAAGCTCTTCACCACGCCCTGTTGGCACTATCATAAATAGATACCATGCTGTAGCCTCAAGGGATTTTGCTAGTTTATAGACATCTTTGATCTCATGTTGATTACGTTTGGTAAATGATGAGTTTATCAAAAATGGTATACCATGCTTTTTGAATAGTTTCGCAGCTCTTACAGTTGCTTCAAAGGCGCCTTTTTGGCTTCTAAAATCATCATGTGTCTCAGCTGTAGCACCATCTATGCTTAAAGATACTATACTTATAATTGAGTTTTTGATCCTCTTACAAATCTCATCTGTAACTAATGAGCCATTAGTAGCTAAAGCCATACGTAGACCTTTACTAGCACCGTATTCTGCTAGCTCAAAAATATCTGCTCGTAAAAGTGGTTCGCCTCCTGATAATACCAAGACAGGGTTAGCAAATTCGACTATATTATCAATGATTCTAAAGCCTTCCTCAGTAGAGAAATCTGGATGTCCTACTACTTCACATTCTGAAGATGAACGACAATGCACGCATTTAAGATTACAACGCCTAGTTGTCTCCCATGCCATCCATTTAAGTTGATGTTTCACTATAGTTGCCTATCTAGGTATTATGAAATATTATAACAAATAAAAGACATCTCTAGAAAAGTAATTTTTAGTCCTATAATATATATAGAAAATTTAATATATTAATCATAAGTTATGAAATTAAAAAAAGTCTTATTTGCTTGCTCAATTGCTATCTGTTGCATCAGTTTAAATAGCTGTATATTGAAGCTTCCTTTTCAAATTGTAGATGATGTTTTCCACGATATTACACCTTTTTAATTTAAGCTGAGAATTACTATTAGCATCTATTCAGATATGAATAAGATTATTAATATTTGTTAATTTTTATAATTTACTTATCTATAAGTCTAGTATATTAAGGTTATGTATGTAATATTAATAATACTTAGTTTAAAACTAAATTTATGAAAATTATACAGGAGAAATGAAATGTTAAAGAAAGTCGCGATTGCTACAAGTATATTAGTTAGTGGATTAGTTTATGCTGCCCCTTCAGCAGACTTTGCTAAAGTAGAAGAACAGCTAGTTAAAAATGATAACTACTCTGGTCACTTCATCCAATCACGCAAAATTCAAGGTTTGGACAAGCCTATTCTTGCATCTGGTGAATTTGAGCTATCTAAGAAAGATGGTTTAGAGTGGAACCAAGAGAAACCGTTTAAATCTTCTCTAAAAGCAACAAAAGATACTATTACAATTAAGACTGCAGATAGTCCAAAATCTGTATTTGGTGAAGAAGATAGCCCAATGGTATTCTCATTCTCTAAAGTATTCTTGTCTGTATTAGAGGGTGACTCAAAAGTAATCTACGATAATTTCAATACTAAATTCAGCAGTACTACAGATGATTGGACATTAATACTAACTCCTAAGACTGAATTACTATCAAAAGCTCTTAAAGAAGTAACCCTAAAAGGTGGTGAAACTATAACTTATGTAGAAGTAGTTGATGCTCAAAATAATGTTATGGATATCCAATTTAGCGATATAGAAATTGATTCTTAATTAAATCTCATGCTAAAAACTAAGTTTTCTCTTAGTTTTATTTTATTTTCTATATTTTTTACTTTTAGTATGTTAAATGCTCAAGATAGCAAAAACTCATCTAAAATCATCAAAGAAACGGCTAATATTTCTCTAAATATTGCGAGTTCCAACTACGATATTTTTTATCAAAAATCTAATCGAAATTTACCAGTAGTTATAGTCGTACATGGTTTCTCAAGATCAAAAGATAATATGTCTGGTTGGGGGAATTTCCTAGACATTATAAATAATAATCTTGCTTTGGTTGGTTTCTCCGCTGGAGGATTAGCTACTTTGATAGCGACATCAGAGAGTACTAAGGTCAAACTTTGGATAGGATTAGACCCTGTAGATGTAGGTAATCTTGGCTCTCAAGCCGCCAAGAATATAAATTGCCCAACCTATATAATAGCTGCCCCAGCAAGCGCATGTAATGCAAATAATAACTACAAAGACTTCATAACAAGTCTAAAAGATAATACTCTTATCAAAGTTAGTGGAGCTGTCCATGTCGATGCTGAATCGCCAACTAGTAGATTTGCTGAGTTGTTCTGTGGTAGATCCACACAGCAAAAAAGAGAGAGATTTCATGATGATGTATTGACGATTTTGGATAAGAGTTTTAAAAATGACTTATTGACAACTAATAATTATTCAAAATAATACTAATCTCCTCAGCTACTCTACTAGGAAATATTCCAACATATCCACCTAGTTTTTTAACGATATTATCTCCAGCTAGACCATGAACATATACAGCTAATCTACTTGCTGATAGCGTATCCAAACCTTGAGCTAAGAACGCTCCAATAATCCCAGATAATACATCTCCTTGCCCTGCCACTGCCATACCTTGATTGCCTGTAGCATTTATATAGATTTCATCAGATTTACAAATTAGGCTTCCAGCTCCTTTTAGTACTACTGTAGCGTTATACTTTTTAGCTAATGCTCTAACTGCTACAAATCTATCATCTTGGACTTCTTTAGTAGTACAGCCAAGTAGTCTTGCTGCTTCTGCAGGATGTGGTGTTATTATTTTATTTTCTAATTGGATAAATTTTTCTCTAATTTGTTGATTAGTTGAGATTATATTTAGGGCATCTGCATCAAAAATTGCTGGTTGAGTTAAATTATCAATTATTAACTGTAAAACTTGTTGAGAGTCATCTGTTGTGTCAAAACCAACACCTACTACCAAAGCTGAGAAAGTATTTAGATTTTTAGGAATATCTTCTAGAGATTTTGTCATTAGCTCAGGTATAGACATATTGGCACGAAAGTCTTTATCTAAAGATATCATCGAGACCTTACCACAGCCACTATATAGCGAGCTTCTACCAGCTAATTGCAAAGCTCCATTCATACCGATATTACCACCTATTATAGCTAGATCGCCATAAGTACCTTTATTGGTATTTTTCTTTTTTCTAAGGATATTATCAAGATTTATATCTTGAATATGATTTTTAGAGACTTGATACTCTAATTGAGTAATCTTGATATTTTGATTATCAATCAGCTCTTTGACAGTTACCTGACCAGCATAATCTAAACCATCGCCAGTATGTAGCCCTTGCTTATCAGCTAAAAATGTAATTGTTTCATTAGCTTGGATAGCATCACCATATACTTTGGCATTAAAAGCACCTAATCCACTTGGTACATCTATAGCTAATGTGTATTTTGAATTTTGATTTATAACTTTAACAAGTTCTAAAATATCTCCTTGTAAATCTCTATCTAGCCCTATGCCAAATATTCCATCTATTACGACATCATAATTATTAATATCCAGCAATTTATCTAAAGGAGCCTTTAACTTTGAAAACTTTTGATAATAGTTTCGGTTGTCTTGATTTCCCTTAGCAAAAACTCTATAAACATCAACACTATAGCCATTATTTAAAAGCTTGATCGCAGCTGCAACTCCATCACTACCATTATTGCCAGAACCCGCTATTACTAAGACTTTACTTTGTTTATCAAACTTAGCACTAATCAATTTAACAATTTCATCTGAAGCATTTTCGATTAGATTTAATCCTTGAGAAATAGCATACTCTTCAATTTCACGGTTTTGTTTTTCTGTTAAGAAATACACTTTTAAAAATCCTAAAAATTACTAAGTCTATAAATATAATAAGTGAAAGATAAAACTTTTGATATCATAAAATACCTTTTAGAGTAAGTTATAAATCCCAGCGCTGAACCGCTTGTACACTATCCGTTGGTCCTGTATTAAAACAAATTTTTGCAGTAGTTGCATATTGATGAACTACGTTCACTAATTTTTCAAATAGATAAAAACAATCATCATCTTTACGTACACCTGCACCTATTAGAACAATATCAAACCTTCTATTGGAAAGTAGATCAACAACCTCTTTAACTGCAGATTCTTCACTAGTTATATATCCCATTTGAGCATCATAACCAATATCATTTAACTTTTGTAAATCTACTTCAAGTACACTACGAAGCCTTTCGGGATCCATACCAGGATATTTGGAGTAATCAACAGAATTTGGCTCCCATCCTATACAAAGAACTTTCTTTTTATCCATATACATCTCCTTGTATTTTTACGACTAAATCATTGTATATTAATGACTATCTATTATCTATCTAGTATCCAGCATGATATATGATCAGATAAAAGATCTCTAAATCAATATCCATTTATAAGCTAAACTAATATGAAATATAAAAATCATTAGTTTTACATATATGATTTACCTGCCATAATACCAATAAAATTAAAACTTGATGGAAAAAAAATGAAAAAAATAGCTCTATTGATCACATCTATAATCTTGTTTAATCAAGGATTCTCAATACACACTAATGATAACAAATTCTTTGAAGCTACCCAGCTTAATAGTAAAAATTGTAGATATGCTCATGAGGTGGGTCACAATTCATTCTCAGAGCCTGAAATGAATCTCGCGTGCAAGCCTCGTTCTTAATTCTAGAAACTTAACTTTTAAGATAAAAGTTACCTGTCTTCAAAAAAAATGATACTTTAGTAAGAGTTTCCTCATCATGATGAATTTCACTATGATTTTTATTTAGAGTAATTCTGTCAATACTGTTTATAGAAAACACTGATGATACCTCTACCAAACCATCATGCTCACTTCTCAGACATAATCTTGCTAAGAGATTAAGTTTTGAATACTTATTACCAGCAATAAGACCTACTGATACTTTGTCTGCTACTCGATTACAAATTTCTAAATATTTATTAGTTACTTTGAGATCTTTATTTGGTTTTAGCACTCTGGAATAAAATGGAATCCTGTCACCGAAATTTGCGACTCTTGACCCAGCAAATGGCGAAGCTATAAATACACACTTTTCAACATTCGTAAGCTGTAACTTATCAATAGTCATACATGATATTATCCCACCCATACTATGAGCTACAAATATCAACGACTTTGATGATGGAATATTTTCTATAATTTGACATAGTTTATTAACTGCTATATCAATACTTACAAATGTTGTTGGTAAGTCAACTGCTATAACCTCATCATAACCATCTTTCAAAAAATTAGCTAAAGATGACATGTCTTTACTATTTTTAATAAAACCATGTACCAAAATTACAACTTTATCTTTATTCATCGTTATATGTATTACTTACAGATTAAAACCAAAACCCTTTAGATTATCTTTTAGAATAATATTAGGCTCATTAAATGTAATATAATCACTATACAAATCTTTAGCTACCCAGTCTAAAGGATCAAGATCAGCTACTGTAATATCTTCTGCTAATGCAAAACTAGCTATAGCTAAAATACCTGCTGGTGACTCCATCATACAACCCACCATACATGATATACCTGCAATGTCTGCTAGTTTCTTGATTTTTTGAGCTTCTAAAATACCACCTGTTTTTGCAAGTTTAATATTAATCATGTTACACGCTTGTTTATCTATAACTCGCTCTGCATCTTTGGCATCAAATACTGACTCATCTGCAACTACAGGAATATTACTAAATTTAGTAATCTCTGCCATTGCTTTTATATCGTAATATTTAACAGGTTGCTCGATTATCTCTACATTTAAACTATATTTGTTTATCTCCTCGATAAACTGCTTTGTTTGTGCTAGATTCCAACCTTGATTAGCATCAAACCTAAATTTAATGTTTTTACTAAACTCATTATCAAGAGCTTTAAGCAACTGGATATCTCTATTAAAATCAGCACCTGTTTTAACCTTAATAGCCGTAAAATTAGCTTCGACACCATTTTGAATATTTTGTATAGTTTCTGCAATGCTACCACAACTTATAGAAACATCAGTTTCAATGATATTGTTTTTTGCACCAAGTAATTTAGCAACAGATATATTTTGCTCTTTGGCTAATAAATCATGATACGCCAAATCTATAGCCATTTTGGCAGCAGAGTTAAACATCACTTTTTTAAAAGCTAGTTCTAAAGTTTGTTTGTAATCAGATAAATCTGAGCCAAGTATCACTGGAGCAAATATCTCACGAATAATATATTGCATACCCTGCAACGTATCTCCAGTAATCGCTGTGGTTGCTGGAGATACACCATAACCTTTAACTCCATTATCTAAAGTTAGCTCAACTGCTAAGGAATCAATATGGTTTGTACTTCGTACAGCTGTTATAAATGTTCTTTTAAGAGGTATTTTGATGATAGATGTTTTTATATCAATTATCTTACTCATATTGCAAATCCTGAAAGTATCTTAGCTACAATTAATCCACCTTGGGTACCAATCAAAAACCCAAGTAAAGCCATAACAACTGCGATAGATACCAAACTTCTTGTATATGCACTTGCTAATATAGGTGCTCCTGCTATTCCACCAATATTTGCTAAAGAGGCAATAGAGCACATTGCTAAGTTTAGCCTAAATATCTTGGCAATTATTATCATAAGTATAGCATGAATAACAAGAACCATAAGTCCACAAACTATGTATATCGATGCTTGAGAAAACCCTTTAAAACTTGAGCCTGATGCTATAAGTGCGACCAAAAAATATAAGAAGATACTTGCAATAATACTATCACTTCTAATTTTGGCTAATGGAGTCATAGCACCTACAAACCCAAATAGTGTTACTAGCAGTATTGTCCAAGTCTTAGCAGATATTAAATCTGTTGCTGGTAAATAACTTGATAAAATCTTTGCTATATCAGTAGCAGTAAATGCCATTGCAATTAGTACAAATATTCCAACAAAGTTAATATCGCCTTTGACATCATAAGGGTTATTGATATCAACTTTACTTATATGCTCTTCAATACAACCTGCTTTAGTCCATTTATCAAATATATTTGCTCGAGAAATAAGCGCAAACAGAAAAGCAAACCAAATAGAATAACTAATAGAATCTGTCAATAGTATATAGCCCATCTGATTATCAGGAGTACCTAGAGCTTGCTTAACAGCGATCATATTACCAGTACCACCCATCCAACTTGCTGATAAAGCTGAGAACCCTTTCCAAGCATCTAATGATATGTACCTACCGACAGTCAAGTACATTATAATAAAAGCTATCATGATACTTACTGTAGCTCCAAAAAATGCTATAAGTAATTTTCTACCTAGCTTTATAACTACTCTAATATCACAGCGAATAAGCATCAAAAATAACATCACAGGCAATATTAAGTCTTGAAGCTGTAATCTTGTTTGAATAATTTCTGAAGATTTTGAATCCCAAAATCCCATAGCTGAAAGTACTACTATGACAAAATAAATAATTACAATCGCTGGAAAATATTCAAATAATTTTGATTTTGATTTACTTGATAACAAAACTATAAGACTACAGATAAGTAATAAAGATGATATATAAGATAATGAAGTTGAAATCATATTTTAGAATTTAAAACAGAGATAAATAAATTATACAGATTTTTGAACTTAATCTTTAAGAAAATTCTCGATATCAGATATTAGATCTTCAGGAATTGTTTTAGGCGCATATCTAATGACAGTCTCACCATCTTTTGATACTAAAAATTTTGTAAAATTCCATTTTATACGTTCTGTACCTAGTACGCCTCTTGCCTTATCCTTGAGATATTCAAATATAGGTTCAGCATCTTTACCATTTACTTTTGTCTTTTTCATTATTGGGAAAGTAACATCATAGTTAGTTTCACAAAAGTTTTTAATCTCTTCATCACTACCAGGTTCTTGCCCCCCGAATGAGTTACAAGGGAAAGCTACTATCTCTAAATCCGGATGTATTTTATGCAAATGTTGAAGTCCCCTGTATTGTTTAGTAAAACCACACTTACTTGCAACATTAACTATCAAAAGGACTTTATCTTTCGGTAAATAATATTCCGAACCATCGTTTTTAGTTAGTTTAAAGTCGTAAATCGACATTCCATCACCTCTTATATACATTATTTAAAAACTACTTTGGTGTATTCTGATCCGGAGAGTTCAAAATACTAAAAATCTCATCCACAAGTTTAGGATTAACATTATACTCTATTGCAAAATTTGTACGCGTAGCTTCTAAGTCCTTATCTTGGAACGGATCTGAATCTGGTAAGTTTTGCTCTTTTTGTAAATCCAACATCTTACTTCTTAACTCCTGTCGCTCAGCTATACTCTTTATAATTTGCTCATCGGCGTGCATAATTTCAGACTCATATTTGCTTGGCGTAGGTTTAGCTATAAAGCTACTTGGTGTCATTGCAAATGACATACCAAATATTGATATACTCACCAACATTAATAGATACTTTTTCATATATAATAAAACTCCTAATATAGTAAAGATACTATAATGGTTTACAAAAACTTTTAAAAGCCCATAATATGTAAAAAATTAATTAATTGCCTTATGTTTTTTAAAAGTAAAATTTCTACTGATTCTTCAGAGCCTGAAAGCTCTGATAACATAGAAGATCATGCAAATATTATCAAACCAAAATTACTTAGATTATTTAACTGGTTGATATTCTGTTCGTTTATTTTAATACTAGCCTCTTACTTAAGTGCACAAATATATATTTTCTCTTTTATATTTTGCATTCTAGTAACTTTAATAATCAAGCTATATTTGTTAAACAAACTACCTCCCACTAATTTTAAAATCTACATTATTATTTTTCTGATAGTTTTTGTTTTATGTGAATATAATCATTTACAAATTGTTCATACAAAAACCATAAAAATTAGTAGTATAGATTATAGGCACTTACTAACTGATCCTGGAATATTTGTTGGAGCTCTTTGCAATATTATCTTTACTACAAAAATTCATGTAGCAAATCAGTTATTCTTTAGTGAAAATTTTATACAATGGTTTGCTATATATTTTGATAAAACTCCAGAGCAAACTTTAGTCTTTCTTGATGGTGTGTTTATGTATTCTTTTGGCTATGTTATTCCTATTTTCATCAATTTTATATATGCAATGTTAATTGGAGTAACTGTGATTAGAATAAAACAATTAATATTTAAAAATTAAGACCTAAGAAAGTGACTTCCTACACTATATTTTCTACTTACTGCTTGTTTTACAGAGAGTTTAGCTAACTTGATTACTTTACGATAAGCCTCTAATTTTAAATCGTAATTTTCTAAATCATGATTATGGGCAATAGATTTTTCTAATACTTCTAGCTCTTTATAGACATTTATTAACTCATTTTGCTTTCTAACTAATCCAACACTATCCCACATTAACTGGCGTATATGAGTGATTTGTTTTGTATAATCACAATGAGATTCAACTAATTTTAACTGTTGATTGTCCTCTAGATAAGTATCTTTTGTATTTATTAAAATATGTTTACTCGCTGCAAGTGCATACACAATACACTCTAGTAGAGAATTACTCGCAAGCCTATTTGCTCCGTGAAGACCAGTACAAGAAACCTCACCAACTGCATAAAGTCCATCGATATTTGTTTGGGAGTATTTATCTACACTAATCCCCCCACAGCTATAATGCGCTGCCGGAGATATTGGGATTCTATCATTTGTAGGATCAATATTATTATCTAATAACTTCTGATATATGTACGGAAAATTTTCTTGCCATTGACTAGAGCTCAAATGAGTAGCATTTAGGTAAATATCTCTTCCAGCTTGCATATTTATATATATTTGTCGTGCAACAATATCTCTAGGAGCTAGATCTTGTCTTTTATGGACTGACTTCATTATTCGTAAGCCCTTCTCAGTTTCTAGAACTGCTCCACTACCACGAATAGCTTCTGATATTAATACAGGATCTCCATTTCGAGCAAAAAAACACGTTGGATGAAACTGTGTAAACTCTAAATTCTCAAGCTCACAACCAATATCATAAGCCATTATCATAGAGCTTCCAGTGCCGGCTGTTGCATTAGTTACATATTTGTACAGTCCTGAAGCTCCACCCGATGCTAATATCACTTTTTTTGCAATAAACTTAGTCACATTATGACTTTCGTTATGAGTATATAAACCTATACATTTATTATCTTTTTTAATCAATTCAATAACATTATGTTCAGAATATATAGTGATATTCTTTAATCTATCAAGATTTTCGTACAACTTAGTAATAACAGCTCGACCAGTATAGTCTTTGATATGCAAAATTCTTGCTAAGGAATGTCCTCCCTCCAAATGTAAGCTATATTCACCATCTGACTTCCTATCAAACTCTACGCCATGCTCTTCTAACCACGATATTGCGGAGTTAGATTCTGTCACTACTTGTGTAATACTCTCAAGATTTGCAATCTTACCACTAGCTATATATGTATCGTTTACATGTGATTGTATAGTATCTTCCTCAGAAACTATTGCTGCGATTCCACCTTGAGCATACGAGCTTGCGCTATGACTTAATTTTTGATCAAAAATCAAAGCCACATTTAATCCATGCTCAGCTAACTCAATAGTGGCTACTATACCAGCTAATCCTCCACCAACTATAACTACATCATGCTTTCTAGTAATCATTGTTATAATTGAACCTGCATAGATAAATCTATCGCCGTAATATGTTTAGTAATTGCCCCAACAGATATAAAATCCACACCCGTTTTAGCCATCTTCACTATAGAGTTACTATCTATATTACCTGATACCTCAAGCGCTACTTTACCTTTAGCAATCTCGACTGCTTTGTTTATATCCTCGATCGAGAAATTATCTAGCATAATGATATTAGCACCAGCTTGAATCGCTTGATTTAACTCATCAAGGTTAGTCACTTCAACTTCTATAGTTTTTGTAGGTTGTAAACGAGCAGCTTTTGAAACAGCCTTTGTAATGCCGCCAGCTGAGCGGATGTGATTCTCTTTAATCAAATATGCGTCAAATAAGCCTATGCGATGATTAAATCCTCCACCACATGTAACAGCATATTTTTGAGCCATACGAAAACATGGAACAGTTTTACGCGTATCAAGAAGCTTTGTCTTATAATCAGCAATCAATTTAACTAAATTATTTGTTGCTGTTGCTGTAGCAGAGAGCATCTGAATAAAATTAAGCATTGCTCTCTCTGCTGTTAAAATACTCCTAGCATTACCCCTAAGCTCAAAAATCTTCTCACCAGCAGATATTTTGTCTGCATCATCATAAAACCATATTATCTGGATATTTTTATCCACTTGATTTATAACTTCATTAGCAAACTCTTGGCCACATAAAACCATATCTTCACGTGTAATACAAAATGCTGTCGTATCTACATTTTCGGCAAGCTGCGCAGTAATATCACCATCTGCAATATCTTCGACTAAAGACTCCGCTACTAATTTTTTAATAACATTCTCTGGAACACTAGTAATCTGATTAGTATTTAACATTATTTCAGACATAATACTTCCTTAGAAATTTATCATTCTGTTTAGAGGAATAAGAGCTTTTTGGCGCACTATTTCTTCTACGAATATCTCATTATCTTTATTAATCAAACAATCTTTTAGATTCTTAAGTTGATTTAGCTTCATCCATGGACATTTTGCACATGATTGACATGTTGCACCACGACCTGCTGTAGGTGCTGGAATAAATTGTTTATGCGGTGATAACTGTTTCATCTTATAAAACACACCTGTATCAGTTGCTACGATAAACTTATCATTGTCCATCTCTTTACTTGCAGCTATTAATTGAGAAGTTGATCCTACTGCATCGGCTCTTTTTATAATCTCAGCAGGTGACTCTGGATGTACCAAAACCGCAGCATCTGGATATTCAAGCATCAGATCATCAAGCGCTTGTGCCTTAAACTCTTCATGTACTATACAACTACCATCATATAGTAGCATATCAGCTCCAGTTTGTTTTATAATCCAATCTCCAAGAAATCTATCAGGTCCCCAAAGTAATTTTTTACCTTGCTTATGCAGATGTGAACATATTTCCAAAGCATTTGATGATGTCACGGTCCAGTCAGCTAGAGCTTTAATCTCCGCAGATGTATTAACATATACAACAACCTCCCTATCAGGATTAGCTTCTATAAACTTTTTAAACTCATCATTACTACAGCTTAAATCTAGCGAACACTCAGCTTCTAAAGTTGGCATAAGAATTTTTTTCTCAGGACTGAGGATCTTAGCAGAATCGCCCATAAATCTAACACCCGCAACCACGAGAGTATCGCATTCACTTTCAAGACCAAACTTTGCCATAGCCAGAGAGTCTCCAACAAATCCACCAGTTTTTTCTGCTAACTCTTGTATTTCTGCATCAACATAATAATGTGCTACCAAGCAAGCATTATTCTGCTTCAATAGCTCTTGTATTTCATGCATATATTGTTGCTTTTCAGTATCTTTTATTTTCAAACTAGGTAACTCTTGTCTAGCTTGTGATATTTTGTCTTTTATAAGTTTTTGATTTAACATCCAAATGTCTCCTTAGTTATTAGCTTTGGATATTTTCTTCGAAATATTTACATAGTTGCTCTAATGATTGACTAAAATCATCATTTACGAGTTGATAATCATATTCATCTGCATGAGAGATTTCAGACTCTGCTTGACTCATTCGATAGTCTATAATGTCTTTAGAGTCTGTATTTCTAGTTTCTAGACGCTTTCTCAACTCATCCATAGATGGAGGTAAAATAAATATACTCTTTGCCTTGTTTCCATATATAGATCTTGTTTGTTGGGCACCTTGCCAATCAATCTCAAGAATTATATTTTTGCCTTGCGCAAGTAATTTATCTATTTCAGACTTAGATGTCCCATAGTAATTTTTGAAAACTTTAGCATATTCAATAAAGCCATTAGCGTCTAGCATCTTTTCAAACTCTATAATTGAAACGAAATGATATTCTTTACCATTAGTTTCACCTATCCGAGGATCTCTAGTTGTATGTGATGTTGCAACAGCAAAATTTTCTTTGCCAATTTCAGTTTCTAAAAAAGCTTTTAATAAGGAGCTTTTGCCAGCACCAGAAGGCGCAGAAACTATAAAAATATAGTTACTCATTTATAGAAAAAAATTATTGTATAGATAGTCCGATGAATTATACAACTTTAGATCAGTAAATAGAATAATACACTAGAAATTATCTCTGTACACGATAAAAAATATTGAAAGGACTGATTAAAGCCTTATATATTCATTATTTGCGAAAGATGAAAAAGTACTTTAATCAGCTAAGAGGAAGTCTATCTGAAATATTCAATTGGCACA
>NZ_VXKO01000050.1:0-5080 GCF_008711475.1 Francisella sp. SYW-2
TTTAAATTTGTTAGTTATAAAAACACAAAGCCCCATATATTTATGAGGCTTTTTGTATTGCTTATCACGATAAGTCTTTGATATTTGAATAAGATGGCGATTACCTACTTTCACCTGGCCGGAGCCAAACTATCATCGGCGTTTTGTAGTTTCACTTCTGAGTTCGGAATGGGATCAGGTGGTTCCTACAAGCTATTATCGCCAAAACTGTGTTTTGGATAATATATCTTATAAAGATATTTAACAATTCAGCATAGAAATAGACTTAAGTCTCTCGGATCATTAGTACTGGTAAGCTTCATACATTGCTGTACTTCCACACCCAGCCTATCAACGTCGTAGTCTCCAACGTTCCTTACTGATTTACATCAGAGAGATCTAATCTTGAAGGAGGCTTCCCGCTTAGATGCTTTCAGCGGTTATCCCTTCCGAACGTAGCTACCCGGCAATGCTTCTGGCGAAACAACCGGAACACCAGTGGTTCGTTCACTCCGGTCCTCTCGTACTAGGAGCAACTCTTCTCAAATCTCTAACGCCCACGGCAGATAGGGACCGAACTGTCTCACGACGTTCTGAACCCAGCTCGCGTACCACTTTAAATGGCGAACAGCCATACCCTTGGGACCTGCTTCAGCCCCAGGATGTGATGAGCCGACATCGAGGTGCCAAACTCCTCCGTCGATATGAACTCTTGGGAGGAATCAGCCTGTTATCCCCGGAGTACCTTTTATCCGTTGAGCGATGGCCTTTCCATACAGGACCACCGGATCACTAAGACCTACTTTCGTACCTGCTCGAGCCGTCACTCTCGCAGTCAAGCGCACTTTTGCCTTTATACTCTTGGCACGATTTCCGACCGTACCGAGTGCACCTTCGTACTCCTCCGTTACTCTTTAGGAGGAGACCGCCCCAGTCAAACTACCCACCATACACTGTCCTCGAATTTCTCCTGAGTTAGAACTTCAAATATTCAAGGGTGGTATTTCAAGGACGACTCCACAATCACTAGCGTGACTGCTTCAAAGTCTCCCACCTATCCTACACATAAATATTCAAAGTCCAGTGCAAAGCTGTAGTAAAGGTTCACGGGGTCTTTCCGTCTAACCGCGGGTACACTGCATCTTCACAGCGATTTCAATTTCACTGAGTCTCTGGTGGAGACAGTGTGGCCGTCGTTACGCCATTCGTGCAGGTCGGAACTTACCCGACAAGGAATTTCGCTACCTTAGGACCGTTATAGTTACGGCCGCCGTTTACTGGGGCTTCGATCCAGAGCTTCGCTTGCGCTAACCCCTTCAATTAACCTTCCAGCACCGGGCAGGCGTCACACCCTATACTTCATCTTACGATTTAGCAGAGTGCTGTGTTTTTGATAAACAGTCGCAGCCACCTGGTATCTGCAACCCCCAACAGCTCAGAGAGCAAGTCTCATCACCATCAAGGGCACACCTTCTTCCAAAGTTACGGTGTCATTTTGCCTAGTTCCTTCACCAGAGTTATCTCATAGCCTTAGTATTCTCTACCTACCCACCAGTGTCGGTTTACAGTACGGTCACTTATACAATGTACTTAGAAGCTTTTCCTGGAAGCATGGTATCAATAGCTTCGTCAAACAAGTTTGACTTCGTCTCGTATCTCAGATCAACAAGATGCCGGATTTGCCTAGCACCTCTACCTACATACTTTCACCTGGACAACCATCCGCCAGGCCTACCTAACCTTCTCCGTCCCTCCTTCGTTTATATAAGCGGCACAGGAATATTAACCTGTTTCCCATCGACTTCACTCTTCAGCTACGCCTTAGGGGCCGGCTTACCCTACGTTGATTAACATTGCGTAGGAAACCTTGGGTTTTCGGCCAATAAGAATCTCACTTATTTTACGTTACTCATGTCAGCATTCGCACTTCTGATACCTCCAGCAAACTTCTCAATTCACCTTCATCGGCTTACAGAACGCTCCCCTACCAATATAATAAATATATTCCGCAACTTCGGTGCATAGCTTAGCCCCGTTAAATCTTACGTGCAGGCCGACTCGACCAGTGAGCTATTACGCTTTCTTTAAAGGGTGGCTGCTTCTAAGCCAACCTCCTGGCTGTCTGGGCCTTCCCACTTCGTTTCCCACTTAGCTATGACTTGGGGACCTTAGTTGGCGGTCTGGGCTGTTTCCCTTTCCACTACGGACCTTAGCACCCGCAGTGTGTCTCCCGTGATTGAACTTCATCGTATTCTGAGTTTGCATCGAGTCAGTAAGGTCGTAAAACCCCCATCGTCGAAACAGTGCTTTACCCCAATGAGTTATACACGAGGCACTACCTAAATAGTTTTCGGGGAGAACCAGCTATCTCCGTGCTTGATTAGCCTTTCACTCCGATCCACAGCTCATCCCATACTTTTGCAACAGTATTGGGTTCGGTCCTCCAGTTGGTATTACCCAACCTTCAACCTGGCCATGGATAGATCGCGCCGGTTTCGGGTCTACTCCTAGCAACTATTCGCCCTATTAAGACTCGCTTTCGCTACGGATCCCTTATTCAGTTATCCTCGCTACTAAAAGTAACTCGCTGACCCATTATACAAAAGGTACGCAGTCACATTACTAAATAATGCTCCTACTGCTTGTATGCAAGCGGTTTCAGATTCTATTTCACTCCCTTTATAAGGGTTCTTTTCACCTTTCCCTCACGGTACTAGTTCACTATCGGTCATTCAGGAGTATTTAGCCTTGGAGGATGGTCCCCCCATATTCAGACAAGGTTCCACGTGCCCCGTCCTACTTGTTCATATGCTTAGTTCCACTGTGATTATTTCGTATACGGGACTATCACCCTCTATCGTCAAGCTTCCCAACTTGTTCTACTATAATTACAGCTAAATCATACCAGGCTCTTCCCACTTCGCTCGCCGCTACTATGGGAATCTCAATTGATTTCTTTTCCTAAGGGTACTTAGATGTTTCAGTTCCCCTCGTTCGCTCTACACTCTATGTCGAGTGAGTACCTAACTTGTGTTAGATGGGTTCCCCCATTCGGAAATCTCCGGATCAAAGTTTATTTACCAACTAACCGAAGCTTATCGCAGATTATCACGTCCTTCATCGCCTCTGAATGCCAAGGCATCCACCGCTTGCACTTATTTTCTTAAGTCTATTTCTATACTAAATTGTTAAATATCTCTATCTTCATGTAAATAAATATGGTGGAGCCAAGCGGGATCGAACCGCTGACCCCCTGCGTGCAAAGCAGGTGCTCTCCCAGCTGAGCTATGGCCCCAAAAAACTGGTGGGTCTGAGTAGACTCGAACTACCGACCTCACCCTTATCAGGGGTGCGCTCTAACCAACTGAGCTACAGACCCGTATTCTATTTACACTAAAATATATTATCTACAAACACTATGCTAAATCACTTGAATATGTAATTAGAGCTTATTTCTATTTTTTCGTATTTCCGTTAAGGAGGTGATCCAGCCGCAGGTTCCCCTACGGCTACCTTGTTACGACTTCACCCCAGTCATGAATCACTCCGTGGTAAACGCCCATTCGTTAAGCTATCTACTTCTGGAGCAACCCACTCCCATGGTGTGACGGGCGGTGTGTACAAGACCCGGGAACGTATTCACCGCAGTATTCTGACCTGCGATTACTAGCGATTCCGACTTCATGCAGTCGAGTTGCAGACTGCAATCCGGACTAAGAGTACCTTTCTGAGTTTCGCTCCAGCTCGCACCTTCGCAGCCCTCTGTAATACCCATTGTAGCACGTGTGTAGCCCTGGTCGTAAGGGCCATGATGACTTGACGTCGTCCCCACCTTCCTCCGCCTTGTCAGCGGCAGTCTCAATAGAGTACCCAACTTAATGATGGTAACTATCAATAGGGGTTGCGCTCGTTGCGGGACTTAACCCAACATTTCACAACACGAGCTGACGACAGCCGTGCAGCACCTGTCACTGCGTTCCCGAAGGCACCAATCTATCTCTAGAAAGTTCGCAGGATGTCAAGACCAGGTAAGGTTCTTCGCGTTGCATCGAATTAAACCACATGCTCCACCGCTTGTGCGGGTCCCCGTCAATTCCTTTGAGTTTTAGCCTTGCGGCCGTAGTCCCCAGGCGGAGTACTTAACGCGTTAGCTGCGCCACTAGATCCTTTACACCGAATCCAACAGCTAGTACTCATCGTTTACAGCGTGGACTACCAGGGTATCTAATCCTGTTTGATCCCCACGCTTTCGTCCCTCAGTGTCAGTATCGGTCCAGAATGTTGCCTTCGCCATTGGTGTTCCTTCTGATCTCTACGCATTTCACCGCTACACCAGAAATTCCCCATTCCTCTACCATACTCTAGTTTGCCAGTATCAAATGCAGTTCCAAGGTTGAGCCCTGGGCTTTCACATCTGACTTAACAAACCACCTACAGACCCTTTACGCCCAGTAATTCCGATTAACGCTCGGACCCCCCGTATTACCGCGGCTGCTGGCACGGAGTTAGCCGGTCCTTATTCTTTGGGTAACGTCCTTCTTATGAGCTATTAACTCATAAGCTTTCCTCCCCAACTAAAGTGCTTTACAACCCTAGAGCCTTCTTCACACACATGGCATTGCTGGATCAGGCTTTCGCCCATTGTCCAATATTCCCCACTGCTGCCTCCCGTAGGAGTTTGGGCCGTGTCTCAGTCCCAATGTGGCTGATCATCCTCTCAAATCAGCTATGGATCGTAGCCTTGGTAGGCCTTTACCCCACCAACAAGCTAATCCAACGCAGGCTCATCCATCTGCGGCAGCACAAAGGCCACCTTTAATCCGCAGATATTATGCGGTATTAACAGTCGTTTCCAACTGGTATCCCCCACAGATGGGCAGATTCCTACGCGTTACTCACCCGTCCGCCACTCGTCAGCAAGAAGCAAGCTTCTCCTGTTACCGTTCGACTTGCATGTGTTAAGCATGCCACCAGCGTTCAATCTGAGCCAGGATCAAACTCTTCAGTTTAATTCTCAAATTCTGACTCTAACTACTGATACTCAAATTCTTTAACAAAGTGTTTGTATATAATATATCTCTTAAATATCTTAGAAGCCTTA
>NZ_VXKO01000051.1:0-4634 GCF_008711475.1 Francisella sp. SYW-2
ACAGTTTATTCATAATTTACACATATTTTTTATTATAAAATAATACCTAACTAATTAAATGAGGAGAAAACAATAATGAAAGATGTAACTAAATTTTTTGTTCTTACAAATAATTTAAAAATGTTTTACGCTAATTTATATCTAGAATTGCCTGAGGAAGCAGAAGAGCCTTTAATTAGAAGCCTTAATGATCTTCCTTCTGCTATCAGTTCTTGGGAAAGTGATGTATTTTCTGATCTCGATAGTGATGAAAGTATTGAAATCAGCTATAACCTAGCTCTTAGAAGATCACAAACTATACTGGATACTGTAGATTCTCTTGAGTTATCTTTTGATAGTCTACCAGAATCAAGTAATATATTGGATCGTATTAGAGAAACTGTTAGTGAGGAAGTAGATACAGATGAAATAGAAGATAGTAGTGACTCTTCTTTCAATCCATTTAAGGAAAAAGAAGAGTAAATATCATGAGGATTATAAGGTCTAATTCTAATGAATAGATTTGAATTGGTAATTTGATAACATTGAGGCTAAATATGATGTTCCAGAACATTCCAACCTTTAAATTGAGCGTACTTATGTGGCATCTAAAATAGTAGATATTATTTGAGTGATTATATTTTAATAATTAAAACTTACTCAAGTAATATTTATAAGTTACTCTAAGTGATATATTGTAAAATGCAGAGACAAAAAATATTATGATACTGTTTTTATTATCAATCATAATGGTACCTATATTACTAAATTTATCATATGCTAAATTAGTCGTTTTTGGTGTTGGGCAAGTTCAAAAAAACCATCAGGTATTTATGATAATAAACCAGTAATAATTAAGTGTTAAAACACTTGAATATTAAAGTAATAATATGAATAATGATGATAATTAATATGAAATACATAGAAGAAATATTTAAATTAGATAATATAGTGTTAGTAACAAAGGCAGAAGATAGAGCACCAACGCTATATTTTCAAGATAAAAATACCGGGCTTGGATGTCGATTACGCCAAGAACATGATAACGGAGCAAAAGTCAGTCCATTAAGAGCTACCATACACTTCTTTGGAAAAGAAGATGATACATTAAATTTTAGAAATCATTTTAAAGATGTGTTCTCGAGTAAAATAGATGGTATAGATAAAATTGTTCATGAGGCTTTTTTTTATGATCTAAAGAGAGAGGCTTTAGTAGGAGATCATCATATAGAGATATTTATAGATAAGGACGGATCATCATTTAGGTGTCATCGTTCAGCTGGTCAAGTTATAGATTTTAAAAACAGTAATGACTTTTATATTGATATTGATAATAGTAAGCAAGAAGTTAACGATTTAACAATATCTTATAAGGTGTCAGAAGTAATTAATAAAAAAGACTGTTGAGTTAATCTAGGTTTTTTCACCTATCTAGATATTTTTAGGAAATTTTAGATATAACTTCCTATTTTATGTTCTATATCAGCCATATTGGCTGATATGAACACATTTATCCTGGTTAAGCCATCAAATTGACAGCTTTTAGTGCATTAAAACACATAGCCTTTAATAAGGCTTGAGCATTTACTTTTATAGTACAAAAGTAACTAGCTCTAGCAAAGTTGAATTTTCTCTTCATGGTACCAAAGCATCTTTCTACCTTATATCTAGTTTTAGATATAAGAATGTTTCGTCTTTTTTGCCTTTTTGTTAATGGTTTATTTCTAACCGCTTTTTGTAATATACGATTATTGATTTTCTTGGCTTTTAATAGCTCTCTATTAGCAGCAGTATCGTATGCTTTATCTGCTAGAAGATACTTGCAGTTCAAATCATCTAAAATTGTTCCTAGCCTATGTGCCTCATAGGCTTCTGCTGATTCAGTATGTATAGTCTGAATAAAACCATGCTCATCATCAACACTTTCAAATACTTTATAACCATAATGACTTTTCTTGCCTTTTTTTATCCATCTTGCGTTAGTATCTTTACCATATGAAATATCAGGTTTGGTACTTTGATCTTCTTTTCTATCTTCTGTCGGATTATCCATATGTTTATCTGGTCTACCAGCAGACTCTACTAGGGTGGCATCTATGATTGCTCCTTTAGCATTGTTTATAGATAAACCTAGTGACTCAAGTTGCTTGTTAAGTTCTTTGAATAGTTTCTTATACTTACGCTTTTCTATTAATAAGTTACGAAACTTATTAATAGTACTATAGTCAGGTAAATTAGATGTGAGCGTAAATCCAGTGAAATACATAAAGTCTATTCTAAGTCTTAAACTAGATGCTAATTCTCTATCACTTAGGCTATACCATTGACCTAATAATAAAAGTTTAAACATCATTATACAATCATAGGCAGGTCTGCCTTGTTTTGTCATATCTTGATTATAAATACCCTTGAGTGTTTTTCTAAAACTCTCAAAATTAACTAATTTGTTTAACTTAACAAATTTATTATCACTACCTAACGAGTCTTCTAAACCTAAAAAGAAAAAATCCATAATATATAAAACATAAATATCTTCGATATCTATATTTTATAAAATCTACAAAAAACTGGTAGTATTAAATCAACTGTCTTTAAAATGGGCTCTGTATAAAACTAGTAAAGTAGTTACAATTTCCCTAGAATTACTATTCTCTAGATACAATTATGCTTCTATATCATAGAATTGATCCCAAACAGTCATATTGGACCATAGGGAGCGAATGAACATAAAATTACGGTCGACCATATTATAATTAAATTAGTACATACAATATAAAAATATGAATATGGTTGAATCAGCTATTATATGAATAATTATAGGAGCTAATACAGCTAATAATCCCTTTGTTCTACTTCTCATGCAGCCTATGTTGATAGTCAACAAAGCAGCTTCATTGGCTCCTGATTTTGCTACATTAACTCTCTTTGGTAAGTCAATGTCTAACAATAGTTTTCTTGAAGAATTTACGATCTGACTTTTCATCTCTTTTTTCAGATACCATAAACTCCAAAGTATCTCCATGCTTATCTATAGCTCTGTATAAATATACATCTTTGCCTTTGATCTTTAGGTAGGTTTCATCCATTTTCCAACTTATGTAACTACCATATTTTCTAAAACTATTACTAAATGTTGATTCTAGTTCTTTGGAATATTTGGTAGCCCAACGATTGATTGTGCTATGATATACCTTAACTCCTCTCTCTTTCATAAGCTCTTCTACATGTCTGTAACTTAATGGATATGATAAATACTAGCGTAGGGCTTGGAGATTTAATAATCTCGAATAATGTCTGCCTGTGAAACCTAACATCTAAAATTTAAAAGAATATTCGTGATAAAACTATACTATGAAGTTACACAACTACCAGCTTGTGACAGAACCTCTTTTTTACAAAAAAATATTCTCTATTAATATGCTGTTCTCATATAAATATTAATCTTCTGTTGAAAAAAACTAAAATAGGATAAAAATATGGGAATTTTTAAAAAGAAAAAGAAAGAGAAAGAAGTAATAGAAGGTATGGCAAATCCCTTTAGTAAAAAGGAAAAAACTAATACGTACTCACTTGAGTATTCTTATGCTGGAGAGGTACATAGTGTAAATAAAAACTGGATTCTTGGATGTAGAAAAGAACAAAATGTTGTGTCTATAAAACTTAAAGGGTCAGAAGGTGTATTAGAAGGTACTGTAACATATGCTGGAGAAGGTGAAATATTTTGTACCCTTACTAGAACAAAAGGAAATAACTATGCTTTTGTAGATCAATGGAATGGTAAAGGAGATTTTGAATGGAGTATTGGCGATAGAGAAAACCAGGAGATTGTTGAAATAGATCTTTCTAGTGATTCTAATAATAATGAACAAAATGTTTTAAAAGGTACTGTAACATATGCTGGAGAAGGTCCTATTGGTTTAAAATGCTACGAACAAGTTTAGTAACTGAGATGATCTGAAAGTTAGAGCTAATAAAAATACTTTTTATGGACTTTTACTTCAACATTTTATATAAAATAATTTTCTATAATAGGGAAATAAATTACTAATGAGTTTGAGATGGTGATAAATGGATGGAAAAGGTTGACAGAGAGTTTAATAGATTCGATAAATCTATTGAAAAACTTAATAAACAGATAGAAGAATTAAAAAGAGACTCTGTGAGTAAAGCTTACTTAATGAAGATCATTACTGGATTTGGTATAGGTCTATCTTTGTTGGGTGGTTTAGGAATGAAAGTATCTTTTTTAGAAGATCTAAAACAACAAGATGGCAAGATAATATCATTATTTAATGATGTAGTAGCTCTTTCTGATACAAACAGTTCTCAGAATAAAGTTTTAGACCACCTAAAAGAATATTATATTAATCACTCGTACCATAATGGATATGATAAATATCCCACCGAAGGAAGTTTAGATCATAATGATTCGAATCATGGAAAATCACCAAGTCACTAAAGGAGCCTTTCCAATTAACTGTGTAAATTCTTAATTAACGTGCTAGAAATAATCTAGCATCTTAATTAAGAATTTCCGGTTCTGTCGCAAACAGTTAGGTGTTTAAATTTATAGTATAATCCTATCACAAACATTTCCTTAATTTTTAGATGTTATATTTCACAGGCAGACATTTTGGAAAACTATTAATACTGCA
>NZ_VXKO01000052.1:0-3904 GCF_008711475.1 Francisella sp. SYW-2
ATGAAGACAAAGCATAGACAGTTCTGACTCAGCAGGATTATTGCTTCTTAATTTGCTATTATTTCCATAAAAAATAAAATCGTTAACTCCATTCCAGCGCTCAACTACATTGAGTCCTTCATGTATTTCTCTTCTTAAGTTTATAGAGCTTAAATATTGACATAAAAATATTGTTTTTATTACCTTACCTAATTCTGTAAGAGCTTGAAAGACAGGATGCTTTAGATTATTCGCTGTAAATCGTTTCATAATATTTTCAGCATTTGTATGACTTAATTTTAAAGCGGTGGTGTACTTTATAATTTGATCGTACTGTTCCTCTATTAAATTCCATTTAATAGGTCTTGATAAAATATCTGTTAAATTACTGTAATTAGACGAATCATTTTTATTAGTATAGTAAAGCTTCTGTTTACTTATATTACTTAATCTAGGTAAAAGTTTAAAACCAAGAATATATGAAAAAGCAAAACCTACTTCACTTTGCCCATGTGTATCAACATAATTCTTTTCTACATTCTTGTTAGAGGAATGTCTTAAAATACCTTCTATCATTGAAGAAACTTCTGATGATAAACAACTCTTTAGCTGCGAGTATATACAAATAGAGTTTCTATCAACATGCCAATATACCATAACTCCAGTGTTTCTATATCTTGGATGAAACTGACTCATAAGATTTTGATCTGAAGCTTTAAAATGTGTAGAGTCAGAAGCTAAAGAAGTAGAACAGTTTTCCCAGACTTCTGGCACTTGTATACTAAGGAGATAATTAATCATTTTACGAATAGCTTCCCTGAGATTATCAGGGTCAAAATATCTATCTTTTATATACTGTAATTCTGAGTAGGAAACATTATTACTACCTGCGCTAACACTTTTTAGACCAGTATTAGTTCCATAACCTAATATAGCCAAAAGAAGTCTTTTTCTTACAATCTCTTTATCTAATATTTCTTTATCACCACTATAATAAAATTCATTAATAAAGTCAGTAAGTACATTAGCCTCTTTTAGAACATCTAATAAACTAGTATTTGACCATTTTTGAGTTACTTCTTTTTTGATTTTATTTAACTGCGGTGGTTCATTTTGTTTTCTAAGCTTTTCTATTTTTATATGACTTTTATTACTCTTTCTAGTTATTGAAACATACTTGTTACTAATAATACTTTTATTAAATTGATTAAGATTCTTTGTTAAAGCCTTTTTGAGTTTGGTAGTAAAGCCTTTTTCACTAATAGGTTGATTTAATAAATTATAGTAATCCTCTCTTATACTATCAAAGTCTTGTGGTAAATCATTTTCTGGGTCTCTATATAAATAAGCATTCTTTAGCCATATTTCTTTAACTCTTAGTTTATTTCTAAGATTATGTAGTGTGCACAACTCATAATCTATTCTTTTGACATTGTCACCAGAATCATTTTCTTCAATAACATGCTGTTGATATGATGATTTTATAACCTTATCTATAGGAGGCAAGTTTTTATAGAATGTAGATGATTGATCAAGATTATCTTTGATATGAGATAATGCTTCTATAAAATTTTTATAGTTTTTATTATTTGTATTAAAGTCTAATAGTTTAATTATTGGAGATAAAATTCTTCTATAGTATCCAACATAGGACTTTCTAGCCTTTAAATAAATGATATCTTTATACCCGATTTGATAATCACCTTCACTTTTACTTCTTATCTTTTTTAACTGATTTTTTGAAATTACTGAATATATTGCTTCTTTTACTATATTGTCTTCATGACTAAAAATAGTATCAATTAATAAATTTAAAATACTCTTTCTACTATAGCTTTGTTTTATATTTGTACTTGCTCCTAACTCTTTTATTAACCTTTTTTCTGCTGAGTTAAATATTTGGTGCGTAACTCTAACAAGAATGTCCACAAAACTATCTATTAATTCTCGTTTTCTAATATGACAGAATATTGACAAGAGAGCATAACGACGAATTTCAGGCATATTTTTAATAGCGTGAGGATACTTTGAGCAAATATTGCGATACTGCCTATTTAACTCACTTTCAGTTATCTCAACGATGCTCTTTGGGAGATTTAAAGATAATAAGAATTCTAGCTTTTCAGCTTCTTTTTTTACTGTATCGGCACTTAATCCTTTTGGCCAGCGTTTAATATACTTAAACCTGGATATTGACATGTCATGATTAAGCATAAGACCATCTAAAAAAGCTTTTGTTTGATTATCTAAACTTTGTGAAATTGACTCAAGGTACTCTTGCTCATACTTATATCTAATATTTTTTATTATATTAGTTAAAGTATAATCACTTACTTTTTCTATTTTATTCTTATATAGAAAGTCATAAACTTTATTTTTTATATGTTCATTTCTAAATGTCTTATGGCTATGCATGAGCTCTATAATATAGTCTGATACAAGCTTATTATGCTCTGGAGATAATACTTGTGTTTTGCTGTAATCTCTTATCACTTGACGATAATTATGAAGTGTTTTATCCGATGGAATATTTATTTGCGTTTTAACATCTAGTCTAGCTGAAATAGAAATCAGTAGAGATCTTGAGAATTTTGGTGGATTAGTAAAGAATTCATTACAGCGCTGGTAATGTTTCACATATAAGACAAAGAAAAGTCTATACTTATGCGGTTTATCTGAAGCTAAGTCAAAAAGTTCTTTTGGGACATCAGAGCTATACCTAGCCATTATTCAAATCTCTTTCGATAATTCATCTTCTAATTCCGCGATAGTTGGCAAATTAGTTTTTAAATCTTCAGGTAGGCTATTTTCTAGTTTATACTCAGCTAACCCAATTGGTTTAGTCATATCTCGTAGAGTATATTCAGCAAGCACATTGTTTTTTGTCTTACATAAGATTAGTCCTATTGATGGATTATCATTAGGGTGTTTTACAGTATCATCTATAGCTGATAAATAGAAATTCATTTTACCAGCATATTCAGGCTTGAACTCTTTATCTTTAAGTTCTATAACAACAAAGCAACGTAGTTTTAAGTGATAGAATAACAAATCTATATAAAAGTCTTGTTCTCCTACTTCCAAGTGGTATTGTCGACCAACAAAAGCAAAGCCAGCTCCTAGTTCCAGTAAGAATTTCTCCATATGTGAACATAAAGCCTTCTCTACTTCTCTTTCTTTAGCTTGTTCACCAATATTTAAAAAATCAAATGTGTATGGATCTTTTAATGTTTCAATTGCAAGCTCAGATTGAGGATGCGGTAACTTATTTTTGAAGTTAGTTATAGCCATTCCTTCTCTTAGATGTAGCTTTGTTTCTAATTGAATATTTAGTATGCTCCTAGACCATCCATTCTCAATAGTTTTATTAACATAAAACATTCTCGAATCAAAATCAGATAACCTATTCATGATGACAATTA
The DNA here is from genome assembly GCF_008711475.1 of Francisella sp. SYW-2. NCBI lineage: Bacteria > Pseudomonadati > Pseudomonadota > Gammaproteobacteria > Thiotrichales > Francisellaceae > Francisella > Francisella sp. SYW-2. Next base: position 3,402 of record NZ_VXKO01000052.1, read on the forward strand.
TATGACCCCAAGGCAATTGTGCAACAAGCTGTTGCACAAGTTCTAAGTTATCAAATTCTGCTGCGAATTTTCTCATGTATTTTAGATTTCTAGGACTAAAACCTTTAAGTTCAGGAAATGCTGACTGTAAGTCTTTTGATAGTTTATCTATTACCTTTGATCCCCAGCTACTCTTTTTCTGTGAAAATATAATAGAGCTTCCAATCTCATAGTAAAGTAGAATCAACTCTTTATTTACATTCAAAGCTGCTTTTTGCTGAGATGATACAACACGTTTTTTGAGTTGTTGTAATAAATCATCATAATTTTCAAGAGGTATTATTTTACTTTGCATAGACTAACAAAAGTTCCTATAATGGCCAGTATCGGTCAAATAATTGACCAATATAAGATATATTATAAGCAAAATAATATCATAAAATGTGCAAGTACGAAAGGCTAATTATAAATAGGAACTTCAAGCAACTTTGCATATTTTGATCCGTTCCTTAGGTTTAGGCCTA
>NZ_VXKO01000053.1:0-3493 GCF_008711475.1 Francisella sp. SYW-2
GTCGCTATTATAGCTGTTATGAGAAAAATTATAGTCATTGCTAATGCTAAAATTAGAGATTTAAGACTGAAAATGCAAATTTCGTAAATAATTTACAACATAGTTGATGACAAAAATGGTTTCAAAAATCATTCGGATTAACTATATCCATACAAGACTTCAATAAAGCTTTAACCTTATCTATTCCTAACTTATTCATCAAATCAATATTTCTTTGAGGAATATCATCAGGGTTTGGATAATTAGCTATTGCTTTCTCAAGAGACTCTTCTCGAATCAAGTGCAACATCGGGTAAGGTGAACGGTTTGTATAATTCTCAACATCATCTAAGTCTACCCCCTCAAACTGATAATCAGGATGAAAACTTGCAATCTGATAAACACCTTCTAAAGACATATCAATCAAAAGGTTATCTGCATCATATAGAAAGTCATTGTAGTCGTAGAAGTCTTGTAAAATATACGGATGAATAACTAAAGTTGTCTCAATATTTGTGTCACTCTCTAATAACTCAAGTTCTGCCTGTACTTCTGCTAATAATTGCTCTATATTTGTTGCTTGTGAGACAAAATAACGAACTCTATTTTTAACAACTTCACGCTTAGCAAATGGACAAAGATTCATCCCTACAACAAATGTCTTAACCCAATTTTGTGTAGCAGTAATTATTTGCTGTTTATCCATGTTGAATGTCTATAATAAGATTTACTTACACCTAGTATACTCTTTTGTCATAATAAGTTTGTATATAAAAATCTCTTCTACAAGTTACCACTCTTAATTTCTGCTAAAATAAAGCTACACAAATATATAAACTAACAACTAGAAGAAATATGGAAAAAGTAAACTTCACATCTCATGGATGTAATATATCAGCACAGCTGCTATATAAACCTGAAAACTTTGATCAAAACAATAAATATCCCGCGATAATTTTATGTCATGGTTTTGCTGGGTTTAAAGAGGTATTGTTACCGGCATATGCAGAAGCTTTTGCAATGGCTGGGTATGTTGTACTTAACTTTGACTATAGAGGCTTTGGCGAGAGCGAAGGTGAAAGAGGTCGACTAGTGCCAAAACTACAAATCGAAGACATTCACTCTGCGATTGATTATGTTGCTGGTTTAGATTTTGTTGATTCTAATAAAATTGGGCTTTGGGGTACTTCGTATGGTGGTGCTAACGCTATCACAGCAGCTGCGCAAAATGATCTTGTAAAATGTCTATCAGTTCAGCTAACTTTTGCTAATGGTGAGAGAGTAATCACAGGCGACATGTCAGATGAAGAAAAAGAGAAATTCCTTGGCATGATTGAAAAAATGTTAGCTAAAAAAGAAAAAACTGGTAAAGAGATGATGGTACCTTTACATAAAGTACTTACAGATGAGCAGTCTAAAGGCTTTTATGAAAGATATAGCAAAGAGTATGATGCTTTTGATATTAAGATTCCATTTCTTACAGTTAATGAAACTATGTCGCACAAACCTGAGAACTATATTGGCGATTTAAGAATCCCTGTACTAATAGTTGCTTCTGATACTGACTCTGTAAACCCAGTTGAAGAGTCACATATATTATATGAAAAAGCTAATGAGCCAAAAGAGCTAATGATTCTAGAAGGAATTAGTCACTATGAATGTTATGAAGGTGAGCCTCTACAGAAGATATTAGCTAAGCAAATCGCTTGGTTTGATGAGTATATAAAATAGTAAAATACTACCCCGTCTTGCTTCGCAAGCCACCCCTTCAATATTTGAAGGGGAATCAGCATATTAGCGGCTAGTAGTTTCAAAAGCAAATGATAAGAAAATAAAACTGTATGAACGAAGTGAGTTTTTTATTTTCCATTTGGTTTTGACTACGATAGCGTAGTGCTAGGCAGTTTTGCATACTTTTTCTGCCATGAAAAAAGTATGTCGCTATAACTTACGAAGTAAGTAGCGAAACTATTACTTAAAACTCATGATTAAACTCTAAGCATTGCCCTCTTTGATCGCTGACTACTTTACCTTTATGGTACTTCACAACACCGTTGATAATAGTTGTTTGAACTTTTGATTTAAAAGTACGACCAGCAAACGGAGTCCAACCACATTTATAATGAGAGCACTCATCAGTACGAGTATGTGGCTCGTCTAAATTTACAAGTACTAAATCAGCAGCATAACCTTCGCGGATGAAGCCACGATCTTTTACCTTATATACTATAGCTGGAGCGTGAGCAGTTTTTTGAACAACTTGCTCTAAAGTTAAGAAACCATTGTGATAATGCTCTAATACAGATATAAGAGCTTCTTCAACTAACGGTAAGCCAGCTGGAGCTTTAAAGTAAGTGCCTTGTTTCTCTTCCCAAGTATGTGGGGCATGATCTGTCGCAATTACATCAATTGTGTCATTTGCAACACATTCTAGTAACTTCAAGCGATCAGATTCTTCTTTGATAGCTGGGTTACATTTGATTAGAGCACCTTTCTCTGCATAGTCTTTACGCGAGAAGAATAAATGATGGGCACAAACCTCTGCTGTAATTCGCTTCTCTTCCAATGGAATAGAATTATCAAAATGTACCATCTCTTCTGCCGTAGTCAGATGAAGTACATGAAGTCTTGAGTTATATTTTCTCGCAAGGCCAACTGCAAGCTCTGATGACTTAAAGCAAGCTTCTCTTGAGCGAATCTCTGGATGCAGGTCAAATGGTACATCTTCGCCATATTTCTCACGAGCCTTGTTCTCAAGCTCTGTAATCATAGGAGTATCTTCGCAATGAGTTACGATAAGAAGTGGACTATCTCTAAAGAAACCTTCTAAAGTCTCAGGATTGTTCACTAGCATATTACCAGTCGATGCTCCCATAAAGATTTTGATAGCACAAGCATCATTTGGTTTCAGGCGCTTTAGCTCTTCAACATTATCATTTGTCGCTCCAAGATAAAAAGCATAGTTAGCATGAGATCTAGCAGCAGCGCGTTCTTTTTTCTCAGCTAAACGCTCTACAACTGTAGTCGCTGGGTTTACATTTGGCATCTCCATATATGAAGTAATACCACCCATTACAGCGGCTTTTGATTCTGTCTCGATTTCACCCTTGTGCATAAGACCAGGCTCTCTGAAATGCACCTGATCATCTATCATACCTGGTAGTAGATGTAGGCCTGTAGCATCTATAACTTTATCTGCGGGTTTATCTATATTTGCAGCAACCTGTGCAATCTTGCCATTCTCTACTAAAACATCAGATTTAAATGTTTTACCTTCATTTACAACTGTAGCATTTTTGATAAGTAAACTTTGATTTTGCATTTTTTCCTCCTTTATAATCTATCGAAATTATAAAGAACCATTATATAAATCGCCATATTTAAAAGTAATAAAGGCTGTTGAGTTAATGAAAGCCCTTTTTCATATGTTTTAATATTGAGTATTTTTTAGATAAATCTGACTCAAAATCTTACTTTTGTGTTTCATATCAGCATTTTATGCTGATATGAATAC
>NZ_VXKO01000054.1:0-3231 GCF_008711475.1 Francisella sp. SYW-2
GCCAATTGAATATTTCAGATAGACTTCCTCTTAGCTGATTAAAGTACTTTTTCATCTTTCGCAAATAATGAATATATAAGGCTTTAATCAGTCCTTTCAATATTTTTTATCGTGTACAGAGAAAATTTTTGATTGTGGGTTTACATTTAGTTTCTAGGTAAATAGTATTTGTGTAACGTTTTATAAATTGAATTTTTATATTGTGATTTTAGGAGTCAAAATAGCGATTATTTTAAAGTTTATTATTAGTTTATTTGCGATAATTAATCCATTTTCATTAGCTGGAGTATATCTTGATACTGTAAAACAATCAGATCGAAAAGAAAAAAATGCAATTGTCTCTATGATGATATTAGCATTTTTGGCGATACTTAGTATGATGGTGTGGTTCGGTGATGATATATTGTCAGTTTTTGGTATTAATCAAGATGCTTTTCGTGCTGGTGGTGGAGTAATTGTCTTGTTTTTTGGCTTGAGAATTTTGGGAGTATTAACACAGTCCGGGTCAAATGCTAATGTAAAAGCTGTTTCTGCTAGAGATTTGGCAGTTGTGCCTTTGGCTATACCTTTATTGGCAGGACCTGGGACAATAGCAACGGTAATTACAGAGTCTCATAAGTACTTTATTACACTTCAAGCAAAAATTATCGGTAATATATGCTTAGTATTTGTAGCAATTATATTATGGTTGTTTTTTAGGTATCTTCCTAAGATATCTGCATTTTTAGGAGAGCATGCTATAGATGTTATTTCAAAGGTTATGGGTTTGATGCTAGTTGCTATTTCGGTAGAAATGATTTTTGATGGAATCAAAGGTTTCTTTTATTAGTTTAAGAAGGAGAATAATATGATAAAGGTATTTGGGATAAATAATTGTACAAGTGTTAGAAATGCCCTCAAGTTTTTTGAAGAAAAGGGTAAGAAAGTTGAATATATAAATCTCAGACAAAAAAAACCTACTTGGCAAGAAATGAAAGAGATAAAACAAATTGGTAATTTTCAGGTAATAGACCTATTCAACTCTAAAGGTAAGCTTTTTACGGAAATGGGCCTTAAAGAAAAATTTGGTAGTTTGTCGGAGCAAGAAGCATTTGAGCTTTTAGTTACCGATGCCTTATTATTTAAAAGACCTCTAGTTGTAGATGGCAGCTATGCTAGAACTGGCTGGAATAAAAAAGAATACGAAGAAAAGTGGGGTTAGAATAATTTAAAATTTGAGATGTTTTATTCCGTTGCGTCAGATTTTGCTTTCTCAATTTGTGCATCCAGACTAGCTGCTTTTGAGAGATTTTGTTGAGCTTCAGCATCTAGAACACTTGCCTGATCTTTGTCATACTGAGACTTAGAAGTATCAGCCTTAGCTTCTTTATCAAGATTTCCAGCATCAGTTGTTAGTGTATTAGCTTGTAGTTGATCTTGTTTAGCCTGTTCGTTTAATTGGCTTTGTTGTTGCTCAAGATCTTCTAGCGCGCGCTCTTTTTTATTTGGACCGCATGAAGCAAGTAAACTTACGCATACAACAGAAGTAAATAATATTCCTGATAATTTTTTTATAGTCATTGGTTATATTCTCCTAACAGTTATTAAAATTAAATTGATACAAATTAATTGCTATCATTTTAATTATGCTAAATGAATATTTATTAGTAAATACTAAACAGTTAATTTTTTATTAAAAAAATGGCGATGCTTTAGTTCTTTAAGTAGATGTGCATTTAGAATAAATTAACGGCATGAAGAAACATGATTGCACAGAAAATTGTAATAATCCCGGCAGTAATATTTAGCTCTTTTCTATTGCAAAAAACAGATATTAAGAACCAAACTAAAATACCCGTAGCAATACCTGTTGATATTGATGATGCAAGAGTCATCATTATTATGGTGAAAAATGCCGGTGTAGCTTGAACAAAGTCGCTCCAATTAACATTTGCTACTTGTTGCATCATCATTATACCTATTAGTATTAATGCTGGAGAAATGACTTCTATTGGGATAGAGCTAATTAATGGTGATAGGAATAAAAATGGTAAAAACATTAAACCTGCAAAGATAGCTGTAAGACCAGAGCGAGCTCCTTGAGCAATACCTACACCAGATTCTACAACAACTGTAGATGGACTAGAGCCTAGTATGCCAGATACTGTAGCGCTTGTAGCATCAGCAAGGAAGGTTTTCTTTAGTTCTTTATCTCTGTGATTATGCTTTTTTTGCATACTTCCATATAAACTTGATATGGTTCCAGTACCATCAAAAAGACTTAAGAAGCAGAACGTGAATATTGTTGGTAAAATAGCAAATTTTAAGCCATTTGTGAAATCTATTTGACCTATCAAAGAGAAATCAGGAGCACTTATTGTAGTGGTTGGTAGAGCTATTATTTTTTCATGAGAAAAATGCTCTAAAGGTATAGAGAATATATAGCCTATTATGATTACTATGATAATTGGGGCAGGAATTTTTTTTATGAAAAGTATTACTAATAATATTAAACAGACCATAAATAATATGGTATGTGGATTGATGCTATTTAAACTTAATAAGCCTTCATTAGAAGTAATAAAGCCACTATTTATAAAGCCGATATAAGCAATAAAGAGTCCGATGCCAGCTCCTAGGGATTGCTTGATTGACTTAGGGAGACTTAGCATAATTTTTGTACGAATATTTAAAATTACTAATAAGCTAAATATTATTCCTGACCAAAATGTTGCACCTAATACGGTTTGCCATGGTAAGTGATACACTGATACAGCAGTATATGAGAAGAAAATATTCATTCCCATACCAGGAGCTACTACAAAAGGATTGCGTGTAAATAATCCCATAATTATGCTACCAAAAGCAGATACTAAGATTGTGCTTGTTACCAAAGCATTGCTAGGCATACCAGCAGCAGCTAGTATTTTTGGATTTACTACGATGATATAAGAAATCGCTAGAAAGGAAGCTAATGCTGCTAGGAATTCTTTTTTTATTGAGGTGTTATTTGTTTTTAGATCAAAGAATGATTCTATTGTTTTCAACATATTTTACAGCTAAATCACTAAAAGCTATATTGTAGTAATTAGTATGATAAAAGTCTATTTGGTTTTGATTTTTAGCTCTGTACACGATAATTTTTTCATATTTTAAGTTCCTTAGTAGTTTTATTGAATATTTTGAGACACAAGGAGAAATCATTGCTATAAAATCCAATTTTTTGAATAGCATTTACAATCATGTCTAGTC
>NZ_VXKO01000055.1:0-3009 GCF_008711475.1 Francisella sp. SYW-2
AATGATTCTTCTAAACCTAAAAAGAAAAAATCCATAACTACTAAAAATATAAATATCTACGATATCTATATTTTACAAAAGTTCATAAGTTTAATGAAAGATTAAATCAACAGTCTTTCCTAAGCAAAAATAGAAAGATATTAATACTTAGCAAAGCAGCTTCATTAGCACCATATTTTCTAAACTTCTTACTGAAAGTAGCTTCTAGCTCTTTAGCATATTTTATAACCCAACGATTGAGGGTACTATGATCTATACTAACTCCACGCTCTTTCATCAACTCTTCTACATGCCTGTAGCTTAATGGATATGATAAATACTAACGAAGTGCTTGGAGAATTAGTAGTTTAGTAAAGTGTCTACCTGTGAAATCTAACATCTAAAATTTAAAGAAATATTTGTGATAAAATAATACTACAAAATTACGCAGTTGTCAGTTTACGACATAACCATTAATTTTAATAGCTTTGAGGGCTCACTGAGAATAGCTGGATAAATACAGCTAAAGGAGCAATTATAGATGCCACTTTGGTTGAGTCAGCAGTTTAGTGAATTCTCTACTATAACTTTAACATTTCAATTATTATTTCAAGAGTCCTTTCATTTAAATTATTAGATAATAACATACAAATATTAATGTTTTACAAATCATCTAGCTTATTTAAATATCAAAGATTAATGCAGAAGCGACAATATAAGAATAATCTTTAAACACAGTTTGGAGTCACATAAATACCTAGTGATAATCAACTGAGGACTATCATATCTAATATTGGTTCTGTCGCAAACTGACAACCGCGTAATTTTGTAGTATTATTTTATCACAAATATTTCTTTAAATTTTAGATGTTAGATTTCACAGGTAGACACTTTACTAAACTACTAATTCTCCAAGCACTTCGTTAGTATTTATCATATCCATTAAGCTACAGGCATGTAGAGGAGTTGATGAAAGAGCGTGGAGTTAGTATAGATCATAGTACCCTCAATCGTTGGGTTATAAAATATGCTAAAGAGCTAGAAGCTACTTTCAGTAAGAAGTTTAGAAAATATGGTGCTAATGAAGCTGCTTTGCTAAGTATTAATATCTTTCTATTTTTGCTTAGGATATGGTTAACTCACAGCATAGAGATAAGACAAAATAAGTATCTCAATAATTTGATAGAACAGGATCATAGGAATATCAAGAGGTTGACTCGACCCATGTTAGGTTTTAAAGCATGGGATTCTATGAAATTTACTATAGCAGGTTATGAGTTGGTTAACATGATCAAAAAAGATAAGCATATTAATGCTGGTAAGATGACTGTATGGGATCAATTTTATGCTATAGCTGCATAACTGTACCTAATGATAGCTAATTTTCGTAATATCGTACCCATGCCCACAGTTTGCGACAGAACCAAAAAAGGCATTAAAGAATATATGGATACTTATAATAATGAAAGACTATATTCAACTATTGGATATATAACTCCTGAAGAGGCGTATACAGGTATGTTAAATGTGGCATAAAAGTAAGGAATAAAAATATCTTACAAAGCGGTATTGACTAACAGAGACAGTTTACAGCTGTCTCAAAAAAACGATCGTTTGATGGGACTGTTCCCCTTCTTTTTTATTTGCAAATTTAGTGAGCATAGCATTATGATTAGTTTAGAAACAGATACAAAATATTATAATATTGAGATCATGAGAGACTTATTCGATGATCTATTAGTTGTCTGTGACTATGGGTCAAAAAATACTAAATTCTCTCATCGCAAAAATATACATGCTTCGTCTATGGCGGAAGCAAATTTAGTGATAGACAAAATTTTAAAGATAAGAGAAAAACATCATTACGGCCTAAACCTAAGGAACGGCTCTAAATTGGTAATCTGATAGCTATTTTTAGCCTTTTTAGTATCTCATTAATTACTAAAACCCTTTATTTTCAATGCTTAAAACATTTTTTATTGATCTGTATAAAAGGACAAATAATCATCTATATTATATAGGGAAATCTTTAATATTATCATCATAAGCTTCCTGAGCATCAGCTAATGATAGTTTAGAATAAATTTCCAATGATTGTCTAGTTTCATGACCAGAATAAGGTTGAATAAGAGCATCATCAATCCCCCTTTTCTTTAGCCATGTAAATAAAAAATGTCTAAGTACATGGGGTGATATATTCTTTGTCATACCTGCTAATTTGCTATATTTTTCTAAGATCTTACGAATTCCTCTATCGGAGTATGGTTTTGACCATGATGACTCAAATACACTTGATGTTGATGTACCTTTATTATTTGATTTATCTATATGTATAGCCAATGTTTCTCGAAAACTTTTTGGAAACGGAACTATGCGGTCTTTTTGTCCTTTACCAGAGATCACCTTTAATTGGCACCTATCTAAGTCTATATCTTGCTTTTTTAGTCTAATTAACTCACTAACCCTAATTCCTGTATATAGTAGAGTTTTTATGATTAAAACATCTTGTATGTTTTTACTCTTCCAAACAATATCATAATACTTTCGTAATTCATCTTCGGTTGGAACATAAGGCAATTTCTTAGGCTCCGTATCAACCTTTACTTCTAAGTATTTTCTTAATTCCACAAAAACTGCTCTAAGATAACGATAATCGGGATCTTCATGCCTAAAATATTTAGCTATTTGCATGGCTTTTTTTCTAGGTCCAGTACGCTTTTCCATATCATAAATCCTCAAAAATTCTTGTACCCATATCTAAGATAAACTCGCCATATGGGTTTATATGCTCATAAATCAGTGGAGTAATAGCTCGTTTATCTTCGGGAGTCATCTTACTGATCCAGCCAGATTCATCCAATATCTTTTGAATCATAATAGTATTTATTAGAGTCATACTTAATTGTAGTAAATGAAGACAAAGCATAGACAGTTCTGACTCAGCAGGATTATTGCTTCTTAATTTGCTATTATTTCCATAAAAAATAAAATCGTTAACTCCATTCCAGCGCTCAACTACATTGAGTCCTT
>NZ_VXKO01000056.1:0-2969 GCF_008711475.1 Francisella sp. SYW-2
TTGTGCCAATTGAATATTTCAGATAGACTTCCTCTTAGCTGATTAAAGTACTTTTTCATCTTTCGCAAATAATGAATATATAAGGCTTTAATCAGTCCTTTCAATATTTTTTATCGTGTACAGAGAATTTTATTATATTTTGCTTTGCATTCAGTAATTCGGAGCTTAAAATATAACTCCAAAGAATCTCTTTTCTCACAATTAGAATATTACTGAATGAGTAGTATTACTTATATTTTTCTTTTTTAAAACCATGCAAACAATAAGAGTCTAAGTTCATAAGACGATATTGATATTTCAATACCAACCTCTTTAACATACTTCAACAAAACCTTTCTAATTACTCTATTTATATAGTTTCTTCTAAACCTAGTTCATATAGATATTCTCCATTTCCCTTTATGGGTTACTATATGTAATGTTCCCATTAAAAGTGTTAAGAGTAAAATAAGGACTATTGAAAGATAATACGTAGTGTTACATTATTAATATTTTATATTTAAAAAAAAGTAGTAGCTTTTACTTAAAAGAGTACATTAAATTATTAATCATGGAAAACACAGAAGTTTTTTTTAAAGAGTCAAGCGAATACTTGAAAACATTTACAACTATAGATGATTTATTAGATGCTATCTCCGAAGGCATAAAATCTTTTATAGCGCTTTACAATATACAAAACAGCAGGAATATAGTTAGCGAATCATTAAGCTCAGCTTTACATAGCTTTAATATGGTTGTAAGCACTGTGAACCCTCTAGCCAAAGATCAAAAAAAAGCTATCCTTTTAAATACTTTGTATAAAATGGAATGGAAAAAAGCAAGAAGAAAACAAGTAGTTATTAATATGTTAAAAACTCAGGGGAGTGATAGTGACAAAATTAATTTTTTAAAGTATTTCGGAAAAAAACTAAATAAAGCATTAGAAAGCAATACAAAAAATAGAAATATTACATCTCATTATTCATTCTGTATTCTGAGTATATATAATAAATGCTTCATAGATCCTACATTTATTTTAGATAAAAAAACTATTCAACAATATCTTACGTTATGTTTAACACCAAGAACTAGAATGCCTAGCACTCTAACAAATCTTTTCTCTGTTTTAGGTACAAGGTTGACTAATATATCACAAGATGATTTTTTAGGCATCTCTCGCAAACACCTATCTATTACTAAAATTGAAGATCTTGATAAATCAAATCGACAAGATTTAATATTTTTTAAATTTGCTCAGAAAGAAAGTAAGTTTGATCAAGTATTTGATGAATGCTATTCAACAAGCGAAAAAGAAGAGATTTCTTTATTAGTTGATAGAGTAGAGAGTCAATTAAGTTTTGACCAGTTTAGCAAAGATACTTTAACAGAAATATCAAAAAGGTTTTATAAGGGCTTCTTAAATATTAATAATATATCGTCAGGTATTAGAGAGTATATAAAAAAATTTGATGAGAATACAGGAACAAAATTTTTAGGTAAAGAAATCGAACAAGCTTCGATGGGTTATAGTAAAAGCTATTTGCTAAGTATAGCTAATGATAGTTTAAAAGATGAGCTTGAAAAAATAGTTAAACTAAGTGGCGTAGCAGAAGCATTTTTATCTCCAGGTCACATCGCTAATTTAGCAACTTATATAGTAAGTACATTAATTTCAATAGCAATGGAAACGAAAAGCTATGGAACATGGAATAGACATGGAATTCCTGGTCAAATAAGAGCATTCCTTCTTCGAAATCAATTATTAAATACACTTGAAAGGCTTAAACTGAATTACTCCTATATCTATATGGCGCTCAGTTTTAAAGATGAATTAGATATTAATATATGTGATGAGTATTTTAATCGCGAGCCTTCTGAAATATCTGAGTCTTATAGCGAAGATCTTACTAATGATGAAAAGAAAGAATTATTCTTTTCATCATTAACACAAAAATTCTTAGATGAATTAGATAATTTTTTTGCATCATATAGAGAAGCTATAAAAGTTCTACCTAATACTAACAGTAAAGGAAGTTTAGCCTATTATTTGGATATGTTTGCTAAGCCTAATAACAGTGATTTTTCTTTAAATTATGAAAAAGTTAATAATTGGGTAGATAAAAAATTAGGAGAAAAAGGATTGTTAGATGATCTAGAGAACATTAATGAAAGTAATCAAGATGATTTTAGTATAGATGATGATCAATATGGCCCACTCAACGATGATGATATAGAGATAGTTAATATGCAACAAGGAGATGAATAATGAAGAAAATCTTTATTTTTATAGTATGTTTGCTGGCATTAGTAAACCAAGTATTAGCATTAAATACAATAGCTAAGATAACGAATAATACAGGCAAAGAGTTATATATAAAAAGTGAGAAAGATACAATATATGAGTTGGAAGAAGAAAAAGATAATCCTATTATGTCTAATTTTAAAACTACAATATTGTATCCTGGTAAAAAAACTGATGTTTATGAAGCAAGTGTTGTCTTCTCAAAAAAAGACAAAAAAGGTTGGTTTATTGGTATTGATGATTTTAATAAAAAAATAGCTAATGGATCAAATCTGTATACATGCCTCAGTAAACCAACATGTGATGAAAAATCACAAAAAATAACCCTTAATGCAAATTTATTAGAAGTAACCAGCAACATAAGCGCCACCTATGGAATCAATGAAAAGGGACTAATTATTTTAACAATTAATGAAAGAGAATAGGTGTGTAGCCTATTGGACAATTTCACTAAGAACTGAGCTGATTGATTATGAATTTACAAGCATTGTTACATTAGACTTATATTACATAAATGTTATCAATTATGGTAGTGTTTCAAATTGAAATTGCCTATAATTATGATCTATCCTGCTAATTTGGGACAGTTATTAACTTCATTCTTCATTATATATTCAAACTGACTAGGAGTCATGTAATTTATAGTTGAATGCTTCCTTTTAGTATTATAATAAGCCTCAATATATTC
>NZ_VXKO01000057.1:0-2372 GCF_008711475.1 Francisella sp. SYW-2
ATTTGCATCTCCTGCTAAGCATAACTGCACTGCTTGATCCATAAACTCTTCTGGGTATCTCTTGTAAGCCATTTATCTCTCCTTTTTCTGACATCAAAAGTGTCCCAAATTGACGGGGTAGATCAATCTGCTTGATTCTAGAATCATATCCAAGCTTACCTTTGAATTTAAGATTAAGCTCACCAAGAATATTTTTAGTAATGAATTTAAAATCATCATAACATTCATCAAAGAGGATATTGTCAAAAAATAATCCACTTGCTTTGAAATAACCAAGTTGAAATACAAGAGTAGCTCTTGTTTTATTTATGGAAGCTTTAGTTGTACTAAGATGTTAAATTAAGTTCAAGCTAGTACATATAATTTTTAACTCTTTCGCTCCCTATGGTACATCTACAAAAGGCTAAAATAGCTATCAGATTGCAAATTTAGAGCTGTTCCTTAGGTTTAAGTCATGTATGATGATTTATATCAAGGAATTAACGATAAATGAGTGGTAAAATCTAACAAATAATCATAGCCAGTATGAGCTATGAGCGAGAACTTATAAACTCAACAGTCTGCTTATCTAAATTATTTAATTTATTTTGATAGGCATCTGATTGAACATAATTTTTTGCTTGCGATAGTAATTTGGTATATAGATTTCCCTTATTTTGTTTTAATAGATCATTTTCATCAATCAAGTTCTTACACAAATCAGGATCAGACTTGCCATAAAAGTCTAAAACTGCATTACAACCTGCTCTTTTAAGGTTTTTCTTGTCTTGTTCGTTTAAATTAAAATCTATTGCCGAAATATTTCCTCTATCTATTAAGACTGTAGACTCTAAAACTTCACGGTTTTGTACAAAGATTGCGTATTGAGAATCCATTAAAGTGAACATTAATTTTTGCACATAATCCAATATCTGTCCCGTAGGTATTAAATGTTCTTCATGAGTAGGCCTATTTCCACCATTTTTAAACCAGTTTATCATTTCATCAGTAGTTATTAAGAACCCTAATGAATCACTATTTGGAAAGTTAGATTTCATATATAAAATAGGATAATTCATAACAGCACCTCCATCTACATATGCTGTTATATCTTTTCTAAATAAATTTGAAGGATCATTCATGTCAACATATCTAAGTTTACCAAAATACTCAGTATAGAAATCTGCTCTCCAAAAGAAAGGGATATCAGAGCTTGTATGCATTGCTGTAGCTAATGGAATATCTCTTGTTCTACTATCTTCAGAACTAAGAACTTCATATGATCCTGAAGATATATTAGTAACAAAAATATAGATCTGTTTACCAGTTTCTTTTGAGACCTCTGCTAATGTGGCTTCACCTTTTCCTTCACCTAGTTTATTCGATACCAATTCTTTCAAAAATTGATGTAGCTTTTCACCATCATAATAGCCGTATCTCATTGTGATGTTCATAAACATGTGAGGGTAATCACTTGGCCCTGGACCATCTAAAAAATCATTAAAATTTAATTTAGATAAAACATTATCAATATCATCTGAGGTGTATCCTAAAGCAACCATACCAGCCGCTATTGACCCGGCTGAAGTCCCTGCCACCTTTGAAACACTATTTCCAATGTCTCCATTAATTTCTTCATATGCTCTTATAGCTCCTGCATAGCTAACACCTGCAACACCAGCTCCAGAAAAAACTAATGTCCCATTATTGTTGCTAATATTGGATGATATCCCAAATATAGGAAATAAAAATAATATATATCTGTATAAATTTTTAAGTTTCATTATTGTTAATTATTTTTTAATAAAAAATTATATAGGTTCTGTGCACAAAAATAAATATTCATCGTAGCCAAAGATAATAAATCTTGTAACATTTCTTTATAGTGTTTAGATTTCTCAGAGTCTACATATTTCCAAAGTAACACTTCATTTTTGAGAGTATCATAGATAAATATTATAGACTGTTGAGTTAGTCAAACAATTTTCTGCACTCACTTATTTTTAACAGCACTATCTAAAAACAGTAAAAAATGCTTGTTTTGTATCTATATTCGCAATTTTTGGAATATATAGATACATTTATCCTAACTAAGCCCTCAAATTGACGGCTTTGAACATTGTTACGAGACAGCATTACTGATCCACTTTATGGTTAGATTGAGACACGATTACTGACCCAGAGCAGACAATAAGACTGATCCACTATTTGTTTAATGAAGTTCATTAATTAATATACTTCTAAAGGCTGTTGAGTTAATGAAAGTCCTTTTTCATATGTTTTAATATTGAGTATTTTTTAGATAAATCTGACTCAAAATCTTACTTTTGTGTTTCATATCAGCATTTTATGCTGATATGAATACACCTATTCTAGTTAAACCATTAAATTGA
>NZ_VXKO01000058.1:0-2079 GCF_008711475.1 Francisella sp. SYW-2
GGATTGGCAAAAGATAGAAGTCAAACAAGGTAAAACTGAAACTATCAATGATATTGAGACTACTGTTAATCATCTTGTTATCAATGTCTTTGAACCTCCAATGATGATTAATCTTAGAGAGGATTATTATTTTGCATATTATAAGGCTAATCAAAACTTTGGTGAGTATAACAATCTAATACAAAGATATGCTCCTCTAGCTCATTACTATGAACCTGTTGGATATAAAATTGCTTATTATGACCATATCGTTGATGATAGTGATGACTTCTGGCAAGAATATATCCTCAAATTAGCAAAAAGCCAAAATAAACTACTTAAAAGACAAAAACCTGGTAGTACTATCGATCCTAATATTACTTTTGCTATTCATGGATATAATGTAGCTGTAGAAGATAAAATAAATAATAAAATGCGTGGCTATCCTCAAGCTCTAGAATATATGGATAGTCAGTATGATATTACTGAAAATAAATTAATGAATGATACCCCTTGGTATGATGTAACTGGTTACTTCAAGGGTAATATACATAAACTATCTGACCAGAAAGCTAGTATCCTACCTTTTGATAGTGATAAAGAGTCGCTTGAATATAACACTGATAATGAAAATACTGCTGAAGGTGCTTGTAAATGGAATCTACAGTTGGAGTATTCTTTAAACAAAGCTGCTGGTTGGGATGAAAAATCTCTTGATGATTATAACCGTATTGTTCAAATAGCTTGGCAAGGTAATCCTAAAGCTCCGTATGACTATAGTGCTGCTATTGCGATGAGTGAGTTTGCTGGGCAGAAACTAGCTATTGTAATTGACTATCTTAAACAAAATGGTATCAAGGTTAATATTATGGCTCACTCTTTGGGTAATGCTGTAATTATGAATACTTTGAAGAATGTAAGTACTCCTGTAGATCAAGCTCTATGTTGGGAACCTGCTATTGCTAATGATAGCTTGAGTAATTCTAATAGAAATGAAGCTGTACAGACTATCTCTAATACTTACGAAAGGTATGAAAATGGTAAGCTAGAACTTACACCAACTACTCAAGATTACAATGTCAGCTATAACTATGCAGCTGCTGCTAGTAAGGCTGATAAATTCACAATTGCTTATAGTAACCTCGATGAGATGCTGGGACCTATTCCTAATATTCCTAGCTTGTTCAAAAAAGGTGAAATTCAGTCTATGACTATGAATGAAGCTGTCAATAGAATGATTACCCATGTCTTAGTAAGTGTATCTAGCTACTACTTCTCTACTGCTAAGATTGGTACTAGCTTTGCTGATACTACTTATAAGCTAATTCCTAATATCTTAGCTGGGAATATTGATTATAATAAATATCCTGAGGCTCAAGCTATTCATGAAAAAATAAGTGATAAAGGCGCTGGATTATTATTCGCTATAATTGGAGTGGCTTCTTATGCTCTTGATAGTTTCGTAGCTCAAAGTACTAGTACAGATACTAATGGTGGCTTTGAATCAATTTATCAAATTGCTAATAAGTTTATCTACCCTGCTAGTTTCTTTGTCGAGGGTAATATTGGGCAAAAGTGCCAAGCTTTCTATAGAAAATGGTTACAAGTCTACCCTAACCCTAATGATAATAAGCCTTTCTTAGCTACTAATGATACAGATATGCTAACTGGTGAAAGCTTATATCAAAATCTAAATTTAAGAGAGAAGTTAAGACATAACTTTATACCTATATATGCTTATCATGAGAAAGATACTCTGTATGATATTGCTAGTGAAGTTATCGATAAGTTATACAAACTAACTAATACTGGGGTTGCTGATATTCCTCAACAAGTTTGGGATAATTTGGAGGATTCAATATCTAACATATTCAACCAAAATCCAATATCGACTGTTTGGGATACTTCGATGAGTTTCGTGGGGCCTGCTGTTAATGGCGCTGGTAGTTTGACTACTACTGTTATTGATTTCTTAAAAGGGTCTGATATACAAGCTGCTATTAAAAATATCAAAGATAATAAAGAAGAGCTATTAGCTGTAGTATTCACAGTACTTATGCAACCTAACTCTAAAGTAGCTCCAGCTATGGGGTATAGTGG
>NZ_VXKO01000059.1:0-1988 GCF_008711475.1 Francisella sp. SYW-2
CATTACCTAATGATTCTTCTAAACCTAAAAAGAAAAAATCCATAACTACTAAAAATATAAATATCTACGATATCTATATTTTACAAAAGTTCATAAGTTTAATGAAAGATTAAATCAACAGTCTTTATAAGTAAAGCTGACTCAGCTTATTTTGGTAGTTTGGATACTAAGATAAGAAGTATTATTGCAGAACATCATGATCTAACTACCGATAATGATAAAAGTGATAGTAGAAATAAAAACATCACAAAAAAATGTGATGAATTTGTAAAAAATATTTCAGATAGAATTTCTTATATCCATATCCCAACTGATATAAACATATCAGATTTTTCAAAAATTGAAGAAAAAGAAATACAAAAACTAACAGGCAAAAATATTAGAGATGAAATTCAAAAAATAATTACAACAGGAAAGTTATCTGCAATAAATAAAGAGCTTGGTAAACTAATAGAAACTATATCAACAAGTTTAGAAAATTATAAATATACTACAAAAACATCTCTTAAAAATATAACTATGCCAAATATAGTTTCTAAAATTATCGATGAATACTTTTCTCTAAGGCACTTAGTCAAAGAGGATACCGACACAAAACAAGAAGATAAAGTTTTAGTTCAAGATTTAAGCTCTGGTGAAAAAAGAAAAGCACTAGTTGAGCTTTCAGAAGCCTTTCTTAAAACACAAAAACCAAATAATAAAATAATTATATTTGCTATAGACGAGCCTGAAGCATCACTAAATAATAGAGGGTGTTTAAAACAGTTTGAAAGAATAAAAAACATTCAAAAATTGCCATTAAATATTCAAGTAATAACATCTACTCATTGGTATGGACATTTACCTATACTCGATAATGGTCTTATTAATTTTATATATAATGACAAAAATAATAAGGTTGGTTTAAAAACATATGATGCGTTCAGTTTTAGAGAAACTATTAATCAAGAAAAAAAAGAACAAAATTCAAACTTTTCAAATGATATAAGCATTAAGAGTATAAATGATTTAGTTCTTTCTATAATATCTTCACTACAAATAGAAAAATCTTATTCATGGCTAATTTGTGAAGGAACCAGTGATAAATTATACTTTCAACATTATTTAAAGAAATATGTTAGTAATGGTGATTTAATTATTTTGCCTATTGGTGGAGCTAAAGAGGTTACAAGAATATTCGAGCATTTGTGCGTTTTTACTAAAGATATTAAACACTCTCTTAAATCTAAAGTATTGTGCCTTACAGATACAGATAAAAGTTTTCATAATTTTGACTGTAAAGTTTATGATGGACATAATAAAATTTTTCTAAAAAGACTCTGTCATCATGAAAACAGTATATCTATAAAAGATTATAATATGAAAAGTAGCTTCTCACCTCTTGAAATAGAGGACTGTTTAGATGAAACTACATTTTTAGAAACTTTAAAATACTTCGCTAAAAGTAATGATAATATCAAAGCTATAGTCGAAGCAGATAGTTATAATACTGGATTTTTTAACAACATTACTCCTTTACAAAAAAGTACTATAGATTCATTTCTAAACGCAAATAAGGGTAATAATAAAGTAATTTTTGCAAACAAGTATATTGAAATAGAGACAAATTACCCTCGTGAAATTAGTTGGATTAATGAATTAGAAAAAATATTATTCTAGGATTAAAAGTTGAACCAATCAGATAACCATAAACAACAACTTGAAATATACATTTCACAACTACTTTGTTTATACTATCTGCGTACCCTTTCACACCTTTTCAAACACCACCAGAATACTTTATCTTTGAAACCAAAGGATTGGCAAAAGATAGAAGTCAAACAAGGTAAAACTGAAACTATCAATGATATTGAGACTACTATTAATCATCTTGTTATCAATGTCTTTGAACCTCCAATGATGATTAATCTTAGAGAGGATTATTATTTTGCATATTATAAGGCTAATCAAAACTTTGGTGAGTATAACAATCTAATACAAAGATATGC